>JAJZVS010000074.1 GCA_021845555.1 Pseudomonadota bacterium | reverse complement strand
GGATGGACGAGTTCATCGACCATGTGATTCGCTTCCTCGAAGTGATCGGCCCCGGCGCGCATATCATCGCCGTCTGCCAGCCGGCGGCGGCGGTGCTTGCCGCGGTGGCGGCGATGGCGGAAGCGGGCCATCCCGCCACGCCGCGCAGCATGACGCTGATGGCCGGGCCGATCGATACCCGGATCAATCCGACCAAGGTCAACGACCTTGCGACCGGCCAGCCGATCGAATGGTTCAAGCGCAAGATGATCGGCGTGGTGCCCTGGCGCTATCGCGGCGCCTGGCGGCACGTCTATCCCGGGTTCATGCAGCTCGGCGCCTTCGTCGCGATGAACCTTGATCGCCACGTGGGCGCGCATTTCGGTCATTTCCGCAATGCCCTCTCCGGCGACGCGGAGGCAGCGGCGGCGCACCGAACGTTCTACGACGAATACAACGCGGTGATGGACCTGCCAGCGGAGTTCTACCTGGAAACCGTGCAGCGCGTGTTCCAGACCCAGGAGCTGGCGCGCGGCACCTTCACCTGGCGTGGCGCGCCGGTTCGCCCCGCGGCGATCCGCCGCACCGCGCTGCTGACGGTGGAGGGAGAGAAGGACGATATCTGCGCCATCGGCCAGACCGCCGCGGCGCTCGATCTGTGCAGCGGGATCCCGCCCGCGCGCAAGGCGCACCACCTGCAGACCGGAGTCGGCCATTACGGCGTGTTCAGCGGCCGGCGCTGGGCTACCGAGATCTATCCGCGCGTGCGGGCGATGATCCAGTCGGCCTGATACCGGCTGCCCGAAATACCGACGCTTCCGGTCTTTCGGGCGGGGGTTATTCCCGCTCCCGGCTTTCCAGCAGTTCGACCGGCGGTGGGACCGGGGCGCCGACCGCGTCCAGGATCCGGCGCGCCAGCGCGCGGGCCACGCAGGCATAGCCGCGATCGTTGTGATGCAACGAATCGGTGGCGATGAACTCCGCCGGCGGATCACCCTCCCGCGCCCAGCCGCGCATCAGCCGGTCGCGGGAAAACAGGGTCGCGCCGGTCTCCTGGGCCACCTCCGCCAGCAGGCGATCGAACACGCCGTCCTCCGGCGCGGCCAGCAGGCGCGGGGAGCGCTGGTTGTCCATCAACACCACATCGATCCCCCGCGCCCGCATGCGGCGGATTCCGGCCGTCACCAGGCGGCGGAACCGGGCCGGATCGGCGCCATGCAGCGCGGCATTGGCGCCCACTTGCCAGATCACCGCCTGCGGACGATGGGCGAACACCGAGCGATCGAGGCGGGCCGATTCGTGGCCCACGTCCTCCCCGCCGATCCCCCGATTGAGCACGGTGATGCGCCGGCCGGGCAGCGCCGCTTGCAGCGCATCCGCGAGTTCGGCCGGATAAGCCTCTCCCGGCCCCGAGGCCATCACGCCCTGGGTGGACGAGGAGCCGAGCGCCACGATGGTTGCCGGCCGCCCCGCCTCAAGCGCGGCGCGCAGATGTGGCAGGGAAAGCGCGGCCAGCGGCGGATCGGGCGGGCAGAGCGGCTCCCCGGCGCGGGCGCCGGCGGCGGCCAGCCCAATGCCAGCCGCCAGGACGCTTCGCAGGATGAACGACTGCCACTTCTGCCGCATCCGCGCCGTTCACCATGTCGCGGCGCGCAAGTCAAAGCCTTTCCCGCAACCGGCCCGGCGGGGCCCCGGGCCGCCCAACGCGATCAGTGCCGCGGGTCGCAGGCCAGCGCGTGCAGGGAGCGGGCATCGCGGATCGCCACCGCTTCCCGCGCCATCTCGATCACCCCGTCGCGCCGCAGGCAGGCGAGGGTGCGGCAGACGGTCTCGATCGTCAGGCCAAGGTGGTCGGCGATATCGGCGCGGCCCATCGCCAGCGCGATCCGCCCGTCCGGGCCATGCGGCATGCGCGCGGTCATGTCGCTCAGGAAGCTCGCGATCCGTTCCACCGCGGTCTTGCGTCCCAGCAGCATCATCTGCTCGCGCGCCACCCGCAGCTTGGTGCCGGCAAGGCCGCGCAAGCGCCGTGCGACGGTCGGATCGTGGTCGGCCAGGGCTTCGACGGTCCGGCGGGCGTAGCGGCGCAGCACCGTGGCGGTGACCGCCTCGGCGGCCAGATCGTGCTCGTCCAGCGCGTCGAGGCCGAGGAAATCGCCGGGGAGCAGGAATTCCGCCACCTGCCGGCGTCCGTCCTCCATCAGCTTGACCGTTCGCACGGTGCCGCTCAGGATGCGGTAACAGAACTCGGCGGGATCGCCCTGGCTGTAGATTTCCCGATCCTTCTCCACGCACAGGGTTGAGGCGCCGGGTTCGAGGGTTTCGAGCATATGGCTGTCCGCCCGCCGGGCCGGCTGGGTCTGCGCCGGGGAGACAACGCGGGGGAACCAGACGACCGGTGACGACCTGCTGGCGGAACGCGTTTCGATGGTCTGCAATGATGCGAACATCCTGTCCTCCATCCCTCGCCCTTTGGGCTGAGTGCGGCTTTACCCCCGGCATGCCCGCGCCGGAATTCGCACCGCTACGTACGGAGAAATACCGACGCGCCCGAACTGTCCCGCTCCGTCGCGCGCCAATAACAGCGCCATGACCGGGACCGAGCCGCCGCCGGTCGTGCATGTCGTCGACGACGACGCGGCGGTGCGCGACTCCCTTGCCTTCCTGCTGCAAACCGCCGGGCACACGGTGCGGACGCATGCCTCGGCGGAGGCGCTGCTTGCGGTGGTACCCGATCTTGCCCCGGGTTGCGTGCTGACCGACGTGCGGATGCCCGGTCTCGACGGGCTCGGCTTGCAGCGGCGGCTTGCCGATCTCGGCTTGCCACTGCCGGTGGTGGTGATGACCGGGCATGCGGACGTGCCGCTTGCGGTGCAGGCGATGAAGGCCGGGGCGGTCGATTTCCTGCAGAAGCCGTTCTCCGAGGACCATCTGCTCGCGGTCGTGCGCCAGGCGCTGGCCACCCAGGAGCGCGCGCGGGCGACCGAGATGGCTGCCGCCCAAGCCGCCGCGCGCCTGGCCACCCTCACGCCGCGCGAGCGCGAAGTCCTGGACGAGCTGGTGGCCGGCCATCCCAACAAGGTGATCGCGCAAACCCTCGGCGCCAGCCCGCGCACGATCGAGGTGCATCGCGCCCGGGTGATGGAGAAGCTCGGCGTGCACAGCCTGCCCGACATGGTCCGCCTGGTACTGACCGCCGCCGCGCCCGCTTCGGCTGCCGGCTGAGCATGCGTCGCTCCCGCCGGCGCCGCGCCGCGGCGTCCCGCTCCCCCGCCGTCCGTGGGGACGACGAGGCGCAACTCCGTTCGATCCTCGAGACGGTGCCGGACGCGATGGTGGTGATCGACGAAACCGGCATCATCGAGCGCTTCAGCCGCGCGGCGGAGCGGTTGTTCGGCTATGCCGCCGCCGAGGTGTTCGGCCGCAACGTCAGTATGCTGATGCCGTCGCCCTATCGCGAGCAGCACGACGCCTTCCTGGCGCGCTACCGCGCCACCGGCGAGCGGCGGATCATCGGCATCGGCCGCATCGTGGTGGGCCGGCGGCGGGATGGCAGCACCTTCCCGATGGAACTCGCGGTGGGCGAGGCCGTGGCGGGGGGCCGGCGGGTGTTCACCGGCTTCATCCGCGACCTGACCGAAGCGCAGCAGAGCCGGGCACGGATGCAGGAACTGCAGCTCGGCATGGCGCAGTTGGCGCGGCTGGCAACGATGGCCCATCTTGGCGCGGCGCTGGCGCATGAGCTCAACCAGCCGCTGACGGCGACCGCGAATTATATCCGCGCGGCCGAACGCCTGCTCGCCGAACGCCTGCTGGCCGACCGGGCGCCGAACCTGGTGCGAGCGGGCGAGGCGCTGGCGCATGCCGCCGAGCAGACGACACGGGCCGCGCAGATCATCCACCGGCTGCGCGCGTTCGCGCCGGGCGCGGAACCCGTGCTGCGCGCGGAACCGGTTGCGGGAATGATCGAGGAGGCGATCGCGCTCGCGCTGGCCGGCGGCGAGGGGGAAGGGGTGCGGGTGAGCCTGAGTTTTCCGCCCGACCTGCCGCCGGTGCTGGCCGATCGCGGCCAAGTGCAGCAGATGCTGGTGCATCTGATCCGCAACGCGGTGGAGGCCATGGAAATCAGTACCCGGCGCGCCCTTGCCGTGGCGGCTTCGGTGGAACCGGGGGGCGGCAGCCTGCGCATCAGCGTTGCAGACAGTGGCCCGGGCGTGCCGGACCACGTGGCGGAGAAGCTGTTCCAGCCTTTCGTCACCGGCAAGCCGGGCGGGATCGGGCTCGGCCTGTCGATTTGCCGCGCGGTGGCGGAGGCGCACGGCGGCACGCTGGTGATGACACCGGGGCTGGAAGGCGGCGCCACCTTCATCCTGACGCTTCCGACCGACGGCGGGGAAGGCGGCCGGACGGGCGCGCGGAGGTAGCGGCGCGCGCCCGCCCGGCTTGCTATGCCTTCAGGGCCGCCGCCAGCTTCGCCCAGCGGTCGAGCACCGGCAGCACCTCGTCCGCCTTGGCCGAGGCCAGTGCGACCGTTGCCCGCGCCACGCCGAGATCGCGGAAGCGCTTCAGCGTATCGAGATCTTCCTGCGCCGAGAACAGCGTGATCGGCAGTTCCGCCGGATCGCGCCCGGCCTCGGCGACCATTTTGCGGAAGGCGGGAATCTGGTCGCTGATGTCGCCGCGTCCGGCGATCGGGATCCAGCCCTGGCCGTAACGGATGGCGCGGCGCGCGGCTTGCGGGAAGGCGCCGCCGACGATCACCGGCGGATGCGGCTTCTGGATCGGCTTCGGCCAGGTCATCATCGGCCCGAAATTCACTAACTCGCCGTGGTATTCGGGCTTGGATTTGGTCCAGATCTGCACCATCGCCTCGATCTGCTCGCGCATTTTCTTGAAGCGGGAGGCGAATTCGGTGCCGTGATCCTCCATCTCCTCGGCGTTCCAGCCGCCGCCGATGCCGAACAGGAACCGCCCGCCGCTGATCTGGTCGAGCGAGGCCACCTGCTTCGCGGTCTGGATCGTGTCGCGCTGGATCACCAGGCAGATGCCGGTGCCAAGCTTCAGCTTGCTGGTGACCGCGGCAGCGACGCTCAGTGTCACGAAGGGATCGAGCACGTCGTAATAGGGTTTCGGCAGGTCGCCCCCGCCCGGCCAGGGCGAGCGGCGCGGCAGCGGGATGTGCGAATGCTCCGGTGCCCAGAGCGATTCGAGCCCACGCGCCTCCATCGCCGCGGCCAGCGCGGCCGGGCCGATCGAGTAGTCGGTGAAGAAGATCGAGGCGCCGATGTCCATGGTGGTGTCCTCCCCTGGCGTTCCAGGGCAGGCTAGCCCGGTTTGCCGCCGGCGCGCCAATCGGCTTTGCTGCGCCTGGGCAAAGGAGGGCGCGCGATGCCGTTCGATGAAACCACCCGCCGGGAGGTCGGCGAACCGGGGCGAAGAGCGTCCCGCAACCTGCTGGGCGGGCCGCTGGAGCTGTGCTCGGCCCGGCCGCTCACGGGGTTCTTCCGCAACGGCTGCTGCGATACCGGACCGGAGGACCTCGGCAGCCACACGGTCTGCGTGGTGATGACGGCCGAGTTCCTGGAGTTCAGCCGCGCCGCCGGGAACGACCTGTCCACCCCGCGGCCGGAGTTCGGCTTTGCCGGGCTGCGTCCGGGCGATCGCTGGTGTCTGTGCGCGCCGCGCTGGCAGGAAGCGCTGGAAGCCGGACACGCCCCCGGCGTGGTGCTGCGCGCGACCGCCGAGGAGGCACTGGAATACTGCGCGCTGGCGGACCTGAAACGCTTCGCCGTCGATCTGAGCTGAACCGCGCGGGATCAGGTCGAAACCTGCTCCAGCACCGCGCCCGCCTGGCGGATTCCCACGCCGCGGATCAACAGCGCCGGCAGCAGGGCGCCCGGCACCACGATCCACAGGATCCAGCCCAGATGATCGGGTCCCCAGGTATAAAGCGGGCCCATCAGCGTCACGCCGGCCCAGGCGCCCAGGTGGCCGAGCCCGTCGGTCCAGGCGAAGGCCACCGAGCGCAGCCGGGTCGGGAAGGAGACGGCGGTGTAGTTATAGAGGTTGAACAGCCACAACACGGTGCCGATCCGCCCCAGGGTGAAGCCGATCGCCAGTACCGGCTTGCTCGGGACCAGCCACATCACCACCCAGCAGGCGGCGAACAGCACGCCCATCCAGAACAGCACGTCGCGCCGTTCGACCGTCTCGCCCAGCTTCGCGTTGATCAGGAAGGCCACGAACGTCGCCGCCGAGGCCACCACGAACAGCGCGAACACGAAATGCGGGGAGGCGCCGTGATCGACCATAAAGACCGGCATGTAGGCGCCGACGCCATAGATCATGCCGGGATAGCTCAGCAGCCAGCAGATCAGGATCAGGATCGAGCGGGTGCGGTATTCGGGGCTGGTGAACAACTCGCGCCAGGCGCCGCGCCCGGCGACGATCACCGGGTGGTGCGCCCCATCGGGCATGCTGAGCCGGGTGCCGGTTTCCGCCTCGCACGCGGCTTCCAGCCGCGCCATCACCCGCTCCGCCGCGCCGATGTGACCGTGCGCCTCCAGCCAGCGCGGCGATTCCGGCAGCCGCCAGAGCAGCAGCGGCAGCAGCACCACCAGCTCGATCGCCGCGCTGACCCAGACGAAGACCTGCCAGTGGCCGGGAATCCACCAGAACGCCAGCAGGCTGACCAGCACGAACACCACCGCCGTGGTGGCCTGGGAGGCGAGCAGCAGCCGGCCGCGCAAGTCCGGCGCGATCATCTCCGACAGATAGACCGCGTGGGTGGCGACGATGCCGCCGACGCCGAGCGTGCTCAGCACCGACAGCACCACCAGCCCCCAGAAACTGGTGACGAACACGAAGGGCCAGAGGAACAGCCCGCCGAATACCGCCGAGAGGATGATCGCCGGGCGGCGGCCGAACCGGCCCGCCACCCAGCTCATCAGGAAGGCGCCGAGCAGCACGCCGAGGCCCACCTGCAGCGCCTGGATCACCGCATACTGGTCGTTGCTGACGATGTGGTGCGGGCGCCAGACGAACGGATAGAGGCGGGCCCCGATCCCGTCGGTATCGACGATGATGAAGCCCCAGGCGAGTTCGACCAGGATCGCGAGTTCCCACTGCACGCGCGTCAGCGGCAGCCGGTCGACGCGCGCGGCGATGGTGCCCGGTTGGGCGATGGCGGTGCGCATGGCTGGGGTCCTCCGTCCCGTGGGGCGGACGGTTCGGGACCCGGGGATGGTCCGGCGCGCAGGCCGGCCTGTCTGGTCCCGTCCGCCGCTTCTACCGGTCGGTAGGCTGGGCCGCTCGCGCGGCCATTGTCAACCCGAATGTAACGCCCGACCAGGGCAATCGTGTGAAGGCCACCTCTGTCTTTGTCACTCCCGTGGCGCGGGATGCGTTCGGCGTCCGGCGCGCGCCGGGTGAGCGGTGTGGCCGGCTGTGCCGCCGCGGTCGGGTATCATGTCGATATCGCAACATTTGGGACGCGCGTCTCCCCCGCCCGCCCGATCAGCTTTCGGGCAGCGGCTTGCCCATGCGCAGCAGGAAGTGCAGATCGGCCCGCCGCGGCGGGTGCCAGCGGCGGCGGCGCGGCGCGCGTGGCTTGCGCGGCGGCGGCGGCGGCAGGATGCCGTGGGGAAGCGCCACCGCCAGCATCCGGCACAGCGGGCGCAGCAGCGCCACCAGCCGCGGCGAGGCGGCGAGCAGGGCGGTGAACTCGGGATCGTGCAACAGATGTTGCAGCCGCCCGTTGGCGCAGTTGATGTCGAGACTGATCCCCAGCATCCAGGCGCGGCGGCGCGGCACATGCACCGCCTGCCACAACGGCGGCTCCAGCGCGCGGCGGCGCTTGGCGGGGCTGTCCTGGGCCGGCTCACCCTGGGCCGGGGTGTCCTGGGCCGCGTCCGGCGCGGTCGCGGGGGCGGGGCGCGGCGCGCGGTGATAGGTACGGGGCGGCGCGTCCACCCCGAATGTCGTCAGATGCGTGACCAGCACCGCGAACCGGCGGCTCATCCGGTTCAGGCGCGGGCTGATCCGGCACATCAGCGGGCCGGAAATCCGGCCGCGGCGGAGCGCTTCCCAGAGGCTCTGCACCAGGAACGTCACCACATCGGCGAAACGCACGGCCAGCGGGTGGGGCGGGGACTTGCTCACCGCGGCATAAGAGCATGGAAGCGTTAAGAAAGGGTGAACCGGCGCGGCAGCGCCATCGCACCGGTATGTCCTTGCCCCCAAGCTTTATCGGATCAGCAGCCCCTGTCCGGTCGGCAGGCTCAGGATCATCGCCCCGCGCGCGGCGGCGAACGCATCCAGCGCTTCTTTCTGCGCCCGATGCGTGGCCCAGGCGTAGTCGTCCAGCAGCACCACCGCGCCCGGCACCAGCCGGTCCCAGAAGAACGCCAGCGCGGCGATTTCGGGGGCGACGATGTTCATGTCGATCGACAGATAGGCCACGCGCCGCTCGGGCGGAAAGGAAGCCAGGCTCTCCGGCACTTCCCCGCGCACCAGGCGGCAGCGCGGCCAGGGGGCGAAGTTCTCGCGGGCCTGGTCGTAGCATTCGCGGTAGCTGTGCCGGTTGTGCCAGCCGCCGATGCCGTCGCGCTCGGCTGGCGTCATCTGGGCGGCGGGGATGCCGGAGAAAGTATCGAACAGCCAGAAATCGCGATCCTGCGTGTTGAAATCGAGCCAGTCGCAGACCGCGGTGGACACCAGCCCGGTATCGACGCCGCATTCGACGAAATCGCCGGGCAGCCGGGCAGCCTGGCTCGCCGCCCACAGCGCCACATGCAGGATCCAGCGGTTGTCGTCGATCTGTGCGGTCTTCTGGCCGCCGTTTCGCCAGCCGCGCGCGTGCGCGCGCTGGAACCGCGGGTCTTCCAGGAAATCCGCGCTCTTGCCGAACACGCGCAGGCCGCAGCCCTGGTAGCTGTATTGTTCCAGTACCGGCGCGCCGCCGGCGGGGAAGACGATCTCCCCGCGGTCGTAGCGCATCACGATGGCGCGCGGGAGGGCGTTGGGATCGATCGCGGCGCTCACATCAGTCGCTCCATCCAGGTGCGCGGCGTGCGCGCGGTGCGGATTTCCAGATCCAGGTGATAGCGGAACTTCCGCGGCCCCAATGTGCGGATGTGCGCCACCACGTCGTGCAGGCCGTCATCCAGCGTGCGGGTGGTGCGGTAGCCCAGCAGTTGGCGCGCGCGGTCGGCCGAGCAGAACGCGTGCTTGACCTCCTGCGGCCGGTCGGTCAGGTGGATCGCCTGACCCTCGAACCCGGTGAGGTCCTTCAGGCGGCGGAACAGCGCGTTGATCGAGACGAATTCCTCGTCGGGGCCGATGTTCACCACCTGGCCGGTGCCGCGGCCGGCGAGACCCATCGCCAGCAGGCAGTCCAGGCAATCCTCCACATGCGAAAAGCAGCGCTGCTGCTCCCCGTCCCCGTAGATGAACGGCTGGCGGCCTTGCAGCATCAGATTGGCCATGATGGAGGCGACGTTGCGGTATGGATCGTCGAATTTCTGCCGCGCGCCGATGATGTTGTGCGGCACCGCGATCGCGTATTCGACCCCGTGAACGCCGGCCAGGTTGCGCAGCGCCGCCTCGGCCGCCACCTTGGCGATGCCGTACGGGTCCTGCGGGGGGGATCGAACCCCTCCTCGAACGGCACGCGGTTGGTGCCGTAGCGCGCCATCGAGGAGCAGAACACGATCCGCCGCGCGCCGCCGGCGATCGCGGCCGAGAACACGGCGACCGAGCCGGTGACGATATTGTCCATCACCATCGCCGGCGCGAACACCGACAGCCCTTCATAGGCCGTCGCAGCGCAGTGATAGACGAGTTCGGCGCCTTTCATCACCCGCGCCATGGCGTTGAAGTCGCGGCAATCGTACTGGTGGAACTCGGCCTCTGGCGGGACGTTCAGCAATTCGCCCCCGAGCAGGGAATCGCAGCCCGCCACGTCGTGGCCCAGCGCGATCAGCCGTTCCGCCAGATGGCTGCCCAGGAAACCGGCGATGCCGGTAACGACGATGCGCATCCTGCGCCTCCTATCGCGTGAGAACGGCGCGCAGCGCCTGGCCGCCCTTGTTGAAGCGCCGCTCCACTGTCACGCCGGCAAAGCCGAGTGCCATGCTCAGCGCGTGCAGCTTGCCCTCGGTGTAGGCGCTGCGGTGGAACTGCCCGGTGCCGTTCTGGTTGCCGAAGAACATCGTCTGCAGGATGCCCCAGCGCTGATCAAGCGCGCGCCCGCAGCCGGCGTAATGATCCGGATGACCCACTTGGTAGAACTCCCGCCACTCGTCGCGTGCGGCCAGGAAGGTGGCGCAGACCCATTCGAAATCCGGCACCTCGATCGTGAGCCGGCCGCCGGGGCGCAGCACGCGCGCCATCTCCATCCAGACCAGGCCTTCCTCGGCGAAGGAGAAATGCTCGAACACATGCTCGGCCAGCACCTCGTCCACCGATCCGTCCGGATAGGGCAGGGTGGTCGGATCGAGATCGGTGATCACGCCGGGGGCACGCGCCACCCGGTCGATGTTGATCCAGCCTGGCAGAACCGTGGTCCCGCAGCCAAGGTGCAGGCGCAGCGCGGCACGCGCGGTGCCGTCCATCTTCAGGCCGCCACCCGGTTGGGTTCGCCGGCGAGCGCGGCGAGTTCGAGGCGGAACAGGGTCAGATCGACTTCCGGCACGATCGCCGCGGCGGCGGTGATGGCATCGCCGATCGTGCGGGCGAGCCAGCGCGCCTCGGTCGCTTCGGCGTGCGCCGTTTGGGCGATCAGATCGGGCAGCGTCGTCGCCAGGGCAACGGCCTCCCGGCGCAATTCCCGCAGCCAGCGCGCGCGGAAAATCGTCGCGGCGTCGCGCATCAGCGCCAACCGCCCGGCGTGCGGCAGGCGGGCGGCGGCGAACATCTCCTGATGCGCATAGGCGGTGGTGATCAGCGGCGTGCGCCAGCGCTGCTCGGCCAGCGTATCGTCCAGCGGCAGTCCGGCGCGCGCTTGCTCGGTGGCGGCGCGCGCCAGCGTCAGCACCGGCTTGCCGCCGTCGCGGCGCCAATAGAGCACGTCGGGCACGTGGCGGATCTCCCCGGCCAGGGCCAGTTCCGCCAGCAGCACATGGTCCCAGCCGGCGCGGGCGCGGATCGGCGCGACGCGATCGAGTGCCGCGCGCCGATAGACGCCCCAGAAGCCGGGCGAGGAGGTATAGCGCTCCATCACATGCCGGGCCCGCGTCGCGGGGTCGGGGCCGACAGCGAGCAGACGGTGCTCCGGCGGGTAGCAGGCGCGCACCTCGTCCTCGTCCACGAACACGAGGCCGGCGGCGTGGCACATCGCGCAGTCGGGGTAGGCCAGCAGTTCCGTCACGCAGGCTTCGATGAATTCGGGGCCGATCAGGTCGTCGGCGGATTTAGGCAGCACGAAATCGGCGTCCCCGAACCAGAAGCCGCGCTGGAAGGCGGCGATCGCGCCGCCGTTGCTCCGCACCCGCACCAGCCGGATCGCCGGGTAGCGGTCCGCGTAGTCGCGCAGGATGGCGGGCGTGGCGTCGGTCGAGCCGTCGTCGATCAGGGTGATCGCGAGCGCCGGCCAGGTCTGCGCCAGCACGCTCTCGATCGCGGTCGCGACCGTGGCGGCACCGTTATGGACAAAGAGATTGACGTCGACGATCGGTAGGGCCGGCATCTGGTCCCGCTCCTGCAAGCGGGGACACCATGGGCGCGCAGTATTGCCGCCGGGTTAACGCCGGCGGCGGGATTTTGGCCCCACCGCAGCGGCGCCGGGAGCGGCCGGGGCGGCGTCCGCGCCCAGCCCCGCCAGCACCGGCAGGCAGGCGCGATACACTGTCCCGGGATCGATCTGGCGGATGCAGGCCAGCGCCCGCGGACAATCGGCCTCGCGGTTCAGGTAGCACGGGCTGCACGACATCGCCCGCGCCACCGCCACCGAAGCGGTGCCGACCGGCCCCCATTCCGCCGGATCGACGCTGCCGGAATGGATGCCGATGACGGGCGCCCCCAGCGCGGCGGCCAGGTGCTTCGGCCCGCTGTCGTTGCCGACGAACAGCGCCGCGTGCCGCAGCGCCGCCGCAAGCTCGGCGAGCGAAAGCTGCCCCACCACCGAGCCGAGACGCCCCGGCAGATCGATCGCCGCGGCGATCTCCGCGGCGATCTCCGTCTCATCCGGGCCGCCCACCAGCAGCACGTTCACCGCGTGGCGCGTCAGCAGCAGGTCGATCAGCGCGCTGAAATGCGCGATCGGCCATTGTTTCATGATGT
>JAJZVS010000073.1 GCA_021845555.1 Pseudomonadota bacterium | reverse complement strand
CGGAACCGCGCCACCCGGCGCGGATCCGGGACTGAGCGCGCCGGGGAACGCAGGTCGTTTCATTATAATATTACAACACGATGAGCCCCGGCATCGTCCCCCTGGTTGCGCCCGGTCCCGCATCGCAGACTATACTCCCCCCGACACGCGCCGAACCGGCCAGCGCCCAACCCATACGGAGGAAACGCCGATGTCCTTCTACCGCGCCATGACCTGCGAGAACGTCACCATAACCGGCGACAAGGGTACCCCCATCACCGCCTATGTCGCCAAGCCCGCCGGCCCCGGCCCGTTTCCCGGCGTGGTGCTGATCCACCACCTACCGGGCTGGTCCGAACTCTACATCGAAACCGCCCGCCGCTTCGCCCATCACGGCTACCTCGCGATCTGCGCCAATCTCTACCACCGCGAGGGTGGCAGTGAGGCGAACCCCGACGACGTCGCCGCCAAGGTCCGCGCCGAGGGCGGCATCGCGGACGCCCAGATGGTGGGCGACACAGCGGGCGCCGTGGCATGGATGCGCGCCCAGCCTACCCATAACGGCAAGGTCGCCGTGTTCGGCTCCTGCTCCGGCGGCCGGCACGCCTTCATCTATGCCTGCCAGCGCAAGGACGTGGATGCCTGCGTCGAGCTCTGGGGCGGGCGCGTGGTGATGGGCAAGGAAGAACTCAACGCCAAGACCCCGGTGGCGCCGATCGACATGACCAGGGATCTGTCCTGCCCGCTGCTCGGCCTGTTCGGCAACGACGACCGCGCGCCCAGCCCCGAGCAGGTCAACCAGCACGAGGCCGAACTGAAAAACCACCACAAGACCTATGAGTTCCACCGCTACGACGGCGCCGGCCACGGCTTCTTCTACTGGCACCGCCCGCTCTACCGCCCCGAGCAGGCGATGGACGGCTGGAGCAAGGTCTTCGCCTTCCTCGGCAAGCATCTGGCGAAATAAGGAGCGACGCGCATGTGCACCTCCATCATCGAGATCGCCCGCGCCGAGGGCATGGCCAAGCGCGGCGACGCCTGGTTCCCGCTCACCACCGCGGTGGTCGCCTACGACCACGCCCGCCATGCGCCGCTGGGCGACGTGATCACGCTCGATTTCGTCAACGCCGCGCTCGACCCCGGCGCCCGGGCCGGGATCGAACTGACGCTGGAAACCGCGAAGGAACTGCGCGCCGCGCTCGATCGCGCGATCGCCGCGGCGGAGTTCGAGGAAGCAGAGGTACGGGGCAAGGGCGCCCCGCTCAGCCTGGTCCGGGCGGCCTGACAGCGGCGCCCCAGGGGATGCACCGGGGGACGCCCCAGGGGATGCACCGGCGGGCGCCCCGGGGGACGCACCGGCCGTGGCACGCCGGCGGCGGGGAGCGCCTCGCCGCCGGTGTCAGGTCAAATGGGCCTGCTCCAGCCACTCCCGGCTCTGCATCTCGTCCAGGCGCGAGGCGGTACGCTCGAACATGCGCGCGTTCTCGCCGCGTTCGTAAAGCTTGTCCGGCGGCGCGGCGGCGGAGGCGAGCAGCTTCACCCGATGGTCGTACAGCGTATCGATCAGGGTGATGAAGCGCCGCGCCTCGTCGTAATTGTCCGGCGACAGGCGCGGGATCGCGTCCAGGATCACGGTGTGGAACGTGCTCGCCAGCGCCAGGTAGTCGCCGGCGCCCAGCGCGGTGCCGCATAGCGCGGCGAAGTCGAACCGCGCCACCCCCTGGGCGGCGATCGGCACCACCAGCTTGCGCCCCATCACCGTCAGCACCTGCGGCCCCGGAGCGGCGCCGCCCGTGAGCGCGGCGAAGGCCGCATCCAGCGCCCGCTCGGCCATCGCGTCCGCGGGCACGTGCCAGGTGCGCATCCCGCGCAGCCGGGCGCGGCGGAAATCGCGCGCGGCATCCAGTTCGATCACCGCGCAGCGGTCTTCGATCAGCGCGATGAAGGGCAGGAAGGCGTCGCGTCCGGGCTGGCCCTTGAACAGGTTGGCGGGGGCGGTGTTGGAGGTGGCCACCACCACCACGCCGCGCGCGAACAGCGCGGCGAACAACCGGCCGAGAATCATCGCATCGGCGATGTCGTTCACCTGGAACTCGTCGAAACACAGCAGGCAGGCCCGCGCGGCGAGCTGGTCGGCGAGCGCGGGGATCGGATCGTCGATCTCCGGGTCTTCGCGCTTGATCGCATGGATGGCGGCATGCGCGTCCTGCATGAAGCGATGGAAGTGCAAGCGGCGCTTGCGGCGGACCTCGGCGGCGGCGAAGAACAGATCCATCAGCATGGATTTGCCGCGCCCGACTGCACCGACGAGGTAGATGCCGCGCGGCGCCGCCTCGGCCCGGTCGCGGCGGCGCAGCCGGGCGAGCAGCTTGGCGGCGGGGGCGGCGCGCGGTTTCGGGTCGTAGCCGCGCAGGGCCTGCCACAGCGCCTGCAAGTGCCCCGCCGCTGCCTCCTGCGCCGGATCGGCGGCCAACGTTCCGCCCGACGCCAGGGCGCGGTAGGCCGGCAGCGGGCCGGCGGAGAGGTCGGGGATGCCCCCCGGCACGCCACTGGCCGTCTGCGGGTCAACGCGCTCGTGGGGCAAGCTGCTGTCGTCGAGCCGATCGGGGCGTGCGCGCAGTCGTTCTTCCCCCGTCATAGCCGGGCTTGACCGGGCCATCCGCGCACGGGAGATCAAGGGCGGATGGCCGGGTCAAGCCCGACCATGACGGGCAGTGTCCGATCGTGCCCGCTCTCGTCAAGAAACAGAAGCCATGCCATATTCCGGTCGATACGCGGGCCGGCCGGGCGGGTCAAACCCCTGCGCCGCAAGCCTGCGGCCCCGCGCGATGCGAGCGAGCGAACCGATCATGCCCCTTCTTGACCATGCCGCCCTGCGGGCCGCTCCGCTGGCGACCGACCCGTTCCCCCACCTGCTGGTGCCGAATTTCCTGCCGCCCGAGGCGCTGCGCGCGGTCGCCGCGGACCTGCCGCCGATCTCCAAGGGCGGCTCGTTCCCGCCGGACTCGGTCCGCCTCGGCCCCGCCGCGCGTGCGCTGATGGCCGAGATGGAAGGTCCCGAACTGCGCGCGATCATCGCCGCGCGGCTCGGCCTCGATCTCGGTGATGCCCCGTCGATGCTCACGCTGCGCGGCTTCACCGGCCCGCGCGACGGGCGCATCCACTGTGATTCCCTGGCCAAGCGGGTGACCGTGCTGCTCTATCTGAACCAGGCCGGCCCCGCCTGGGCGCAGCATGAGGGCTGTCTGCGCCTGCTGCGCGGGCCCGACGACCTGGAGGACTACGCGGCCGAGGTGCCGCCGGTGAACGGCACCCTGCTCGTGTTCCCGAACGGCCCGACCACCTGGCACGGGCACAAGACCTTCGTCGGCCCGCGCTACTCGATCCAGCTCAACTACATGACCACGGACGCGAAGGCGCGCTCGGAACTGCGCCGGCACCGGATCTCGGCCTTCGTCAAGCGGATGACCCGCGCCGCCTGACTCCGCCCGGGATGACTCCGCCCGGGATGACGCCGCCCGGGATCACGCCGCGCGGCGCGGGCGGCCGTTGCGGCGGCGCTCGATCGTGCCGAGGCTGGTCCACATCGCCTCCGGCAGGTAGGGCAGCCCGGCTTCCAGCCGCGCCATCGCCTCGCCCGCGGCCTCCCGCGCGCCGCTGCCGACCGCCGCGCCGACATCCTCGATCGCCTCGCTGAAGCCGATCGCGCCGAACAGGTCGGCCAGCCCCTTGATGTCCTCACACAGGCGCAGCACCGGCCCGGATTCCCATCCCGGGATCAGTTCCGCCAGCCGCACGCATTTCGCCCCCGCCTCGTCGAGAAACTCCTGCACGCAGGCGCGGGTGCGATCGAGGCCGATCTCGCTCGCCATCGCGTCGAGGAACGCCTCCGAGACCTGCGCGATCAGCGCCGCCGCGGGCGGGCGTGCCGGCAGGGTGAGGCCGCCCGGCCCGGCGGCGGACGCCTCGGCGTAGCCGCCGGGGCGGGAGGCGTCCGGCGCGAACCCGGCGCCGGCGCGTCCGCCGCCACCCGCCCCCGGTTGGCGGGCGGCGGCGATCCAACCCCGCAGCCACTGGCCGAGCCGTTCGAGATCGATCGGCTTGGCCAGCGTCGCGATCATGCCTGCCGCCTCGCAGGCCGCCGCCACGGCCGCGCCGGAGCGTGCGGTGAGCGCCACGATCGGCACGCTGGCGCAGCGGCCAGGCAGGGCGCGGATCCGCCGGGCGGTCTCCAGCCCGTCGATGCCGGGCAGGATCAGGTCGAGCAGGATCAGGTCGAGCCCCGCATGTTCCGCCATCCGCAGCGCCTCCTCCCCGGAGCCGGCCAGGAACGGGGTAAAGCCGCGCTGGGCCAGCGCCGCGCCGAGCAGGGAGCGGTTGGTGGCGTCGTCCTCCACGATCAGCACGCGCCCGCCGCCGGCCCCCGGCGGGTCGGGGCGTAGCGCGGACAGCGCCGGCTGCTCGGCCAGCAGCATCGCGGCGGTGGCGGCGATTTCGGCCGGCGCGGCGCCGCGCGGCACGAAGGCGTCCACCCCGGCCGGCGGCTCGGCGTCGTCGGCCGGCGCGCCCTCGGTGCCGGACTCCGGCGCCAGGCAGATCAGGCTGAGTTCCTTGCCGAAGCCGGTGCCGCGCAGGCGCAGGCAGAACACCTCCGCCGCCATCCCGGTCATGGCGAGGTCGGCGATCACCAGATCGAGCACGCCGCGCAGTGCCACCGTCCGCTCGGCCAGCGCCAGGCCGACATAGCCGTCGGCGGCGGTTTCCACCGCGCAGCCGAGTTGTTCCAGGTGCATGCGTAGGCTGGCACGCGCGCCCTCCGGCAGGCCGACGATCAGCGCGGTGCGCCCGGCGAACTGCGCCGGGCGTGGCGCCGAGGCCTGGGGATCGACCGGGCACGTGAAGCGGAAGGTCGCGCCGGCGCCTTCGACGCTGTCCACCGTCAGCCGCCCGCCCATCACCGTCGCGTTCTCCCGGCAGAGCGCAAGGCCGAGGCCGAGTCCGCCGTCCGGGGCGCTTTCGCCGCGCTGGAAGCGCACGAAGATCCGCTCCTGGTCGACGGCACGAATGCCGGGGCCGGTATCGGCGACCATGAGGCGCAATTCGCCGCGTCCGGCCGGGCCGGGTGCTATCGCGGCGGTGAGCGTCACCTGGCCGGCGGCGGTGCGCTCGACCGCGTTCGCCAGCAGATTCGCCACGATCTGGCGCAGCCGCGCGGCATCGGCCAGCCAGAGGCCGCGCAGGCTCGCGTCCGGCTGGATCAAGAGCGCGATCCCCTTCTGCTCGGCCTGCGGCGCGAACAGGCTGGCGGCGGCATCGAGCAGCGCGGCCAGATCGGTAGGCTCCGCGCGCAGGCCGGTGCCGCCGGCGATCGCCAACAGGCCGTTGAGCTGCACCAGCAGCGCCGCACCACTGGCGCGCAGTTGCTCGATCCAGCGGCGCTGCTCGTCCTCGAGCGAGCCTTCGAGCAGCAGATCGCAAATGCCGAGCACGCTTTGCATCGGCGTGCGCATGTCGTGGCCGATCGCTGCCAGCGCGACCTCCTGCTCACGCCGCGCGGCGGCGAGGGCGGCTTCGGCGGCAAGCGCTCGGGCCTCGGCGGCGCCGACGCGGGGCGGCGGCGGGCTTTCGGCGGTCGCGTCGGGGGCAGCCGCCGTCTCCGGCGCGTCGGCCGCGGGGAGGGCGGCGGGCGACGCCAATGCCGTTGCGGGGGGAGCGTCGGCCTCCGCGGCGTCCGGCGCATCCTGGTGCCCGGCGGCGTCGCGCCCGGCGGCCTCGCGTGCGGTGCGCCAGATGTCCGGCGGCAACAGCAGCAGGCCGAGCACGGTCCAGAGTCCGGCCAGTTCCAGCGCGTAACCGGCGACCTGCCCGCGCATCTCCGGCCAGCCGGCGGCCCAGGCGGCGGACTGCGGCATGCTGACGGCGACATGCGCGGGGAGCGCATGGAGCGGGATCTCCACCGTCAGGACCTGGGGCGCGCCGCGCAACGCGATGCCGGCGATGAACGAGGCCGGCTCGGCCCGGTGCACCCTGCTCTCACGCGCCGCCCCGCCCCCGAAGTTCGGCGCGGGCAGGGCCTTCCCGCCGGGTCCCCCGAATGCCGCGGCGGCGAGCGTCGCCCCGTCGGCGCCGATCAGCCGCAGCGTTGCACCCTTGGGCAACGGCGCGCGGTCGAGCAATTTCCTCAACTCCACGCCCGGCAGTGCCGCGCCGACCAGACCGGCGATCTGCCCGGTCTCGGTGCGTACCGTGGCGGCGAGCACCAGCGTCGGGGTCGGACGCAACCACGGGGCCGTGCTCGGGATGAGCGACAGGCCCGTGCCCGGTGCTGCCAGGGCCGCGCCGAACCAACTCTCGGCGGCGAGTTGCGGCGGCGTGCTTGGCAGCGGGTCGGAGGCGGCAACCAGGCGCCCGGCGGCGGTGGCGGCAAACACCTCGCTGCTGCCCGGCAAGGCGATCTGCATCCGCAACAGACGCGCGGTGAGCGCCAGCCGGTCGCCGGCGAGGTCGGCGGGGCCGACGCTGCCGGCCAGCGCGCCGAAGCGCGCCACGTCCGCATCCAGAGTGCGCGTGGCGGCGGTCGCGGCGGCGGCAAGGCGCGCGCGCGCGAGACGGTCCACCGATTGCGCGGTGCCGCGCAGATGGTGGACCATCAGCACCGCGACGACCAGGCTCGCCAGAACGAACCAGATCCACCGGATGCCGGTGCCCAGCACCCGGCCGGTCGCCGGGCGCTTGAAGTGACGCATGGGCACTTTGCCTCCAAACCGCGAATCGTCAGGACGTCGGGTACTTCGTCCCCGGTTACAACGAGTTTGCGGAATGACCACCGTCGCGTCGTCACGTCCGCGACGCGGCGGTGTGCCCTCCGGTCGGTTCCGGTCCGGGATGCCGGAAACGGTTGAGCCCGCGAACGAACCCGTGCTTATCGCATGGGTTTTCCCGGCCGGGCAGACGCTCACGAAGATTCGTTCAGCTTACCCCAGGCGGGCAGGCCGGGTCGCTAATCCCCAAGTGTCGCTCCCTGGGGTCGCCTCCAGGGAGCACCCCCAGGGAGCGCCCCCAGGGAGCACCCCCAAGGGAGCGCCCCCAAGGGAGCAACCCCGGGCGGAACCCTCAGGCAGCAACATCCACCAGCACCAGCTCCGACCGCTCGCGCGCCACGATCGCAAGGCGCGGCTCGTCGCGAATCGCCGCGCCGTCCCTTGTGCCGAGCGCCACGCCGTTGACCGTGACGGCGCCGCTCGCGGCCACCAGATAGGCTGCCCGGCCGGGTTCCAGCGCGAGTTCCACGCTCTGCCCCGCCTCCAGCGTGCCGGCGAGCACGGCGGCATCGGCGTACAGCGGCAGTGCGCTGCCGCCCGAGTCTGCCGCCCGGCCGCTGGCCAACACCGCCAGGCCCTCGCCGCCGCGTGGAAATTGCCTCGTCTCCCAGCCCGGCGCGACGCGCGCGCGGTCGGGGTGGATCCAAATCTGGAACAGCCGCGTGGGAGTCGCCTCCCGGTTGTATTCGGCGTGCACGATGCCCGTGCCGGCGTGCATCACCTGCACGTCCCCGGCCTCGGTGCGGCCTTCGTTGCCCAGGCTGTCGCGATGGGTGATGGCGCCGTCGCGCACATAGGTGACGATCTCCATCTCCCGGTGCGGGTGCGGGTCGAAGCCGGTGCCGGGGGCGATCTCGTCGTCGTTCCACACCAGCAGCCGGCCGAAGCCGGCGCGGTCGGGGTCGCGATACGCGCCGAAGTTGAAGTGGTGGCGCGCGTTCAGCCAGGCGTTGCGGAAGCGCCCGAGCCGGTCGAAGGGACGGGGGTCGATCATGGCTTGCTCTCCTCGATCATTCGATATCGAATGATGTGCGCCGGATGTGGGCAAGCCCGTATTCTTCCGCAAGGGGGTCGGGCACGCCGGGGTCCGCCGCCTCCGTCGGGTCCGCCATGCCGGCCGCGCTGCGGCCCAGCTTGCGCAGCAGCGTTTCCAGCGTGGCGAGTTCCTCCCGCGACAGCCCGGCCATGGCGGCGGCGATCGCGGCCGCGTGGCGGGGGAACAGGGTCGCGATCTTGTCCCGCCCCGCCGCGGTGAGTTCCACCCGCACCGCGCGGCGGTCGCCCGGCTTGCGGGTGCGCAGCACCATGCCGCGGCGTTCCAGCTTGTCGATCACGTCGGTCATGTTGGCGGGGCTGGACAGCAGCTTGCGCCCGAGTTCGCGCTGGTTGAGCGGTCCCTTGTGGAGCAGCGCCTCCAGCACGCCGAGCTGGGTGGAGGTGAGGCCGGCGGCGATCAGGCCCGGTTCCAGCCGCGCCTCGACCGCGCTTGCCGCGCGCAGCAGCTTCACGAACACCCGCAGCGCCGCGGCCTCCGACGCAGCCTCCGACACCACGGGCACGCCGTCGCCCTCAGCGGTTCATCATCACCGGCAGTTGCGCGGTTTCCAGCACATGCCGGGTGACGCCGCCCAGGATCAGCTGGCGCAGGCGGGAGTGCGAATAGGCCCCCATCGCCAGCAGGTCGCAGCCGAAGTCGCGCGCCGCGGCCAGCAGCCCGGCCCCGACCACGCCGCTGCGGGCCTGGAACATCACGATCTCCGCATTCACCCCGTGCAGGGCGAGATAGGCGGCGAGATCGGGCGCCGCCGGACCGCGCCGCTGGTAGCCGTCGGCCGACAGGATCGCCACCGCCTCGGCCCGCTTCAGCCAGGGCAGCGCGGCGCTGACGGCGGAGGCGGATTCGGCGGTGCCGTTCCAGCCCAGGCAGACCCGCGTGCCCACAGTCTCGGGTGCCGCCTGGGGCGAGAGCAGCACCGGACGGCCGGAGTCGAACAGCACCGCATGCAGCGCGTCGGAGGAGGACACGTCCTCCCCGGCTTCCGGATGCGGCACCACGGTGAGATCGGCGAGGCGGGCCTGCTGCGCGACCAGGTCTTCCTCCCGCCCGATCACGGCGGCGAAGCTTGCGGTCGGCACGTCCATGCCGTGGCGCGGCTCGCCGAGCATGACCTGATGCTTGGCAACGAAGCGGTCGAACATGCTGCGCACCGCATGCGCGCGGTCGCTGCTCTCGCGCTCGGTCGCGGTCATCATCTCCTCGATCATCGCCCCCGACAGGCCTTCCCCGGCGAGCGGGGCGACATCGCGGCTGTCCACCCGCACATGCAGCGCAAGGACATGGGCATTCCAGGAGCGCGCGATCAGCAGCGCGGTGGAGAGCGCCGCCTCCCCGGCGGCGGTACCCGTCAACGGCAGCAGCAGTTTGCGTACAGCCATGGCTCTCTCCCTGCGTCAGCCTGGACGGAGCGGGAATGGCGCCCGGTCCGCCGAACGGCAGCCTCCCCGACCGCCCGTTTCTCGGTCTTTGAATAATTTAGCACGGGACACCCGGCGGCCGATAGCGCGGCCTCACCCGCCCACTGCGCGCGCCGCCGCCGCCAGCGCGGCCGCCAGCGCGGCGCGCGCATCCGTCGCATCGATCCGCACCCAGCCGGCAGGCGCGGCATGGTCGCCCGAGGCGGCGGCGCGCAGCACCGCGACGGTGGCATCCGACGCATCTCCCGTGCGCCCTGCGATCCGGGCCTCCAACGCCGCGAGCGGCGCTTCCAGCCACAGGCCGAGGAACGTCACGCCCGCCGCCTTCGCCGCCGCCGCGATCGCGGCGCGGTGGCCGGGATCGAGGAAGGTCGCGTCCCCGATCGCCGCCTGGCCGCCCGCCGCCGCTTCGCCCGCCGTCGCGGTCAGTTGCGCGAATACACGCGCGCTGACCCCCGGCGCATAGGCGGACGCGGGCAGCCGTGCTTCCGGCGCGACGCCGTGCAGGCGCTTGCGGATCTCGTCGCTGCGCAGCACCAGCGCGCCGGGCGCACGGCCGAGTTGGGGCGCCAGCGCGCGCGCCAGGGTGGATTTGCCGGTGCCGGGCAGGCCGCCGATCGCGATCACCAGCGCCGGCGCCGGACGCAGATAGGCCAGCGCCGCGGCGAGATACCGTTCCGCCGCCGCCCGGTGCCCGCGGGCGGCCTCCACATGCGCGCGCACCATCGCGCGTTGCGACAGGAACGCCGGCAGGCCGCGCGCGAGGCCCGCGTCGCCGGTGCGCGCCACATAGCGGTTCATCACCCGGTTCGCCCACGCCCGACCGGCCTGCAGATCGAGGTCCATCAGCAGGAACGCCAGATCGTAGCCGAGATCGATGCTCGCCATCGCCTCGTCGAACTCCAGCGCGTCGAACGGCACCGGGCGGCCCTGCCACAGGCAGAGGTTGCCGAGATGCAGATCGCCATGCGCCCGGCGCAGGAAGCCGGCCTGCGCGCGCGCGGCGAGCCAGGGGCCGAGCGGGGCGAGTGCCGTCGCCATCGCCTGCTCCCACGCCGCGACTTCCCCCGCCGGCAGCCCGGCGGCGCGGGCGGCGGCGGCATTGCCGCGCATCACCTGGATCAGCGCCGCCGCCGGGTCGCTCCCCGTCGCCGCTTGCGGGCAGCGCGCGTGATAGGCGGCCACCGTGTCGGCCACCGCGTCCGCCAGCGTGGCATCGAACCGCCCGGCGGCGACGATGCGATCGAGGAAATCCTCGGCCGGCACCCGCGCCATCCGCAGCACCCAGTCGAGCGCCGGACGCCCTGCCTCCGCGCCCTCGCCGAAGCCGAGCGCGCCGTCGGCGCGGCGCACCACCGCGACCACGTCGCGATAAAGCCCCGGCGCGGCGGGGGCGTTGAGTTCCAACTCGCGCAGCGCGAAGCGATGGCGGTCGGCGAGGGCGGTGAAATCGAGAAACCCGAGCCGTACCGCCTTCTTCAGCTTCCACGCGGTGTCGGCGCCGAGGAACACGAGGGAGATATGCGTCTCCACCGGCGCCGCCCCGGCCAGCCGGGCGAGCCAGGCGGCTACCTCCGCCTGTTCGGGCGGAACGCTCATCGCGGGGCGGCGGCGATCACACCAGCCCCGCCACGGTCAGCAGCCCCGCCGCGATCGCCAGACCGCCGAGCACGCCCGCCCCCCAGGTCAGCGCCCGCGCGCGGGTGACGATCGAGACCGAGGCGAGCAGGATCGAGATCTGCAACGCCCCGGCGACGCCGGCGAAGGCATGCTCGCGGTGCAGCAGATGTTCGGCCGCACGCTCGTGCTGCGCCGCCTGGGCCAGCAGCTGCTTCATGCCCTTGCCGCTTTTCGCATCGTCCTTGAGCGCGGCCTGGGTCGTGCGCGCCTCCGCGATCCGGGCCTGCACGGCCGGGCCGGCCGCGTCCGGCAGGCTTTCCAGCACCGCGACCATCGTCTCCAGCGTCGTCACCCGCTGGTTCTTCGCCTGATAGTAGGCGTAGTCGTCCGAAACCGAGATGTGGTTCATCAGGAACGCGGTCTGCGACGCTTTCTCCCCGACATCGGCCAGCGCCAGTGCGGTGGCGAACAGCGCCACCAGCACGGCGACCCAGCGCGCGGCGGTGTCGCCGTGCTCGGTGTGCGCCTCATGCGCGCGCTCCATCGCCTCCCGCGCGTGTTCGATCGACTCGCCCATGCTCCCGTCGCTCCGTTGTCGTGGGAGGGAGTGTAGCAGCAGGCGCCGGCGGGTCCGCGGCCTTTCCGTCATCGCCGGGTCGAGACGAAGCCCTGGCGGAAAGCGAGGCTTATGGGGTCAGGAGGCCCAGCCGGTCATCACCGCCAGCCGCAGCCGCGCCGCCACCCGTCCGTCCGCCGTCGGCAGCGCTGCGAGCGCGGCGGGGAACAATTCCCGCGGCGGGATGCGCCGGTCCCGCTCGGTCAGCGCGTTCGCCTCCCCGGCGGCCCGCAGATCCGCCAGCAGCGCCAGCGGATCGGCGTAGCGCAGCACGATCTCCTCGGCATCCGCCACCGGCAGGACGAAGCCGGCGCGCTGCAACAGCCCCGCGCAGTCGCGCAATTCGGGGAAGGGCGAGACCCGCGGCGCGGCGCCGCCCGACAGCGCCGCCTCCGCCTCCGCCAGCGCGGCGCGGAACGCATCGAGCGTGCCGAGCGCCGGCAGGCTGGCCAGCAGCAGCCCTTCGGGGCGCAGCGCGCGGCGCAGTTGGATCAGCGCGCCGGGCAGGTCGTTGACCCAGTGCAGGGACAGGCTCGCCACCACCAGATCGAAACTGCCGGGCGCGAAAGGCAGCGCCTCCGGGTCCGCCGCCACCGCGGGCGCGGGATTGCGCGCGGCCATCAGCGGCGAGAGATCGCAACTGACGGTGGCGATCCCGCGCGCGCGGAGCAGCGGCGCCACCACGCCGCGCCCGCCGAGATCGAGCGCCTGGGAAAACCGCCGCGTGGTGTCGTCCAGCCGGTCAAGCAGCCGCTCGGCC
>JAJZVS010000072.1 GCA_021845555.1 Pseudomonadota bacterium | reverse complement strand
GGAAGGCGAGTACCGTCGCGACCACCACCACGCCGTACAGCGCCAGTTGCAGGTTGGGGAAGGAGACGCCGAACTGCTCCCCGGCCAGCATCAGGATCAGGGCGCCGAGGAACGGCCCCCACATCGTGCCGATGCCGCCGAACAGCACGAACACCACGACCTGGAGGTCGAGCGAGGGATTGAAGGCGCTGGTGGGATCCATGTAGCTGCGGTTCCACGCCACCAGCCCGCCGGCGATCGCGGGCAGCATCGCGCTCAGCATGAAGGCGATCACCTTGACCCGGGTCGCAGGCACGCCGAGGGCGGAGGCGGCCTCCTCGTCTTCGTTCAGGCTCATGGCGTCGAGGCCGAAGCCGGAATGGGCGAAATACGCGTTGGCCCCGAAGGCGAACAGCGCGAGCAGGACCGTCGCGTAATAGATCGGCACCGGCATCAGCCCCGATGGCACGCTGAGCCCGAGCGAGGCGCCGGCCCAGCCCCAGCCGTTGAACACGACGCTGAGGATGCGCGCGAGGCCCAGCATGCCGAGCGCGAACAGGATGCCGCGCAGCCGCAGCATGATCGGGCCGAGCAGCAGCGCCGCGCCGGCACCCACGACCCCGCTGAGCAGCACGGCGAGATACCACGGAACCGCGGTGTGGATCACCAGCAGCGCCGTGGTGTAGGCGCCGAGTCCGTAGAACGACACTTGGCCGAACGACAGATAGCCGGTGAAGCCGCTGATCAGGTTCCACCCATAGGCGAGCACGATCGCAGTGAGCGTGTCGGTGGCGAGTTGCAGCAGATAGCCGGTGCCGAGCAGCGGCATGGCGGCAAGCAGCGCGAGCACCACGGCGCCGGCGAGAAGGCGCGGCCCGAGCGGCGTCGTGCGCGCGGCCACGGGCGTGGCGCTCTGGGGTTGGGATGTGTCCATTGGGCTAGTGTCCTGCCCCTGAAATGCCTGCCCATGGCAGGGGCCAGCAGGCCACTGAAAACAAAGAGCTAGTGTCCCGACGCATGATGACGATATTTCCGAGTTGGGACACTAGCGGGCACGCTTGAAGCGCCCGGGGCGGGCGACCATGAGCAGGAGCAGCAGCACATACGGAAGCACGTATTCCGCGTTGCCGCCCAGATAATACCCGGCCAGCGACTGCGCGACGCCGAGCAGCAGCGCCGCGACGGCGACGCCGAGATAGTCGCCGAGGCCGCCCAGGGCGATGATGACGAAGGCGAGCAGCGTGAGGTCGGAGGCGGTCTGCGGCGCCACCGGCATGATGACGATCACCAGCACGCCGGCCGTCGCGGCGAGGCCGACGCCCACGCCGAACGCGATCATGCGGACCCGGGCGACATCGATGCCGCAGCAGATCGCGCCGGTCGGACTCTGCGAGGCCGCGAGCAGCGCCTTTCCCGAGATGGTGCGGTTGAGCCAGATATAGAGCAGCGCCGACATGGTGGCGGCGAACAGGCCCGCGACCATGAGCGCCTTGCCGAAGGCGAGGGAGCCGATCGTCCAGCTCGATTGTAGATAGGGCAACGAGACGAAATCGGCCCCGAACAGTTGCAGCGCGAGCTCGATCAGGATGTACGACAGGCCGAAGGTCACGATCAGGCTCAGCAGCTCCGATTTGGCGCCGGCCCGCATCACCGGCTCGATCAGCAGGCGCTGGCCCAGTGCGCCGGCGAGGCCGGCGACCACGAAGGCAATGGGCAGGACCAGCAGCGGGCTGAGCCCGGTGCTGGTGCTGAACCAGAACGTGAACAACCCGGCGAGCGCGATCACCGCGCCATGGGCGAGGTTGACCACGCCCATCACGCCGAAGATCAGATTGAGGCTCTGCGCGACGAGGACATAGAGCCCGCCGAGCAGGATTCCGTTCACCAGCAGTTGCAGCGCCAGCATGGCCACCTCACTTCCAGGATCGCGCGGCGTCGTGCGCTCCGGCCGGGCGCTGCGTCGGCCGGAGCGCGATCAGACGAGCCGCGCCCAGGCGAACGGCGGACGGGATCACCCGGCCGCCGCTCTCGATCCCCGCCGGCCTCAATGGCCCGTGTAGGGGATCTGCGGCGGCGCCTGGGCCAGGGAGGTCGGCGCGACGAGTTTCAGCACGCCGCCCTGAACCTGCACCATGTCCTGCACCGCGCCGACCGTCCGGCCGTCGGCGTTGTCCTGGATCGGACCCTGGATCGATTGCACCGTGTGGGTGACGATCCAGTGGCGGATCTTTTCCTGGTCCACCGACTTCGTGCCCTGTACCGCCGCGCCCAGCACTTGCACCGCGGTGAAGCCGGCCGCGGCATGGTAGTCCGGCTTCTCATTGAACATCTTCTCATAGGCGGAGATGAACGCCGCATTGCCGGGGGTCTTGAAGTTGAACCACCAGCCGGAATTGCCGAACACGCCGTTCGCAAGCGGGCCGAGCGCCTTCACATAGGCTGCCTCCACCGGGCCGACCGTTTCGCCCAGGAACTGGGGCGCGAAGCCCTGCCCGTGCAGCGACCGCACCAGGTTCACCGAGTCCGGATAGTAGCCGCATTCCAGAACGACATCCGGCTTGGCATTCTTGATCGCCAGCGCGATCGAGGAGAAATCGGTCTGCAGCGTGTAGGTGGTCTTGTAGACGACCTTCATGCCGAGCTCTTTCGCCTGCGCCAGGCGCGCGTGGTAGCAGGCCAGCGAATAGGCGGATTCGAGCCCGAGCAGCGCCACCGTCTTGGCGCCGTGCTGCTTCGCCAGCGGCATCAGCTGGTGCAGGTAGGTGGTGGAATCCGCGGTGTTCATCAGGTTCCACTTGTTGCCCGGCACGTAGATGCTGGGCACCGATGCGCCGGGTTCCAGCGTCGCCATGTGGTATTTGTTGATCAGCGGCGCGATCGCCACCGTGACCAGGCTGGAATAGGGACCGATCAGCAGGTTCACCTTGTCGAGGGTGATGAGCCGCTGATAGAGCCGCACCGCCGCGCCGGGGCTGCTCTTGTCGTCGTAGTATTTGAGCACCAGCTTGCGGCCGAGCCAGCCGCCATGCGCGTTGGCCTCCGCGATGCCGAGCTTGATGCCCTTGATCTCGTAGGAGGCGTCGGTCGCCAACGGACCGGTTTCCGAAATCGTGGTGCCGATCACGATCGGCGGCGGGGCCGCCCGTGCCGCACCCGAAAGCGCCGTAAGGGCGGCGAGAACCGGGATTCCCAGCCAGCCGCGGATGCTTGTGACGCGGGATTTTTGCTGCTTTGGCATTGTTGCCTCCCCATGCCGTGATCGGCACTTGACCGGAAATCATGGGGCGTCAAGCTTGGCGCGGCGTCAAGGCGTGCCGGTCCTGCCGGCGGGGTAAAATTTTGGCAAGGCATAGCCGGCCTCGCCGATCCGGGGCATGATCGTCAGATGCGCACCGACATCGACACCACCGTGGTTTCGCCCGCCGGCGGCCTCCTGCCGGGCTTCGCCCAACGCCGTATCGCCACTGCGGGGGCCGAGATCCACCTCGCGGTCGGCGGGTCCGGCCCGCCGCTGCTGCTGCTGCACGGCAACCCGCTCACGCTCGCGTCCTGGCACAAGGTCGCCCCCGATCTGGCGCGCGACTTCACCGTGGTGGCGATGGACCTGCGCGGCTACGGCGACAGTTCCAAGCCGGACGGCGGGGCGGATCACGCCGCCTATACGTTCCGCGCGATGGCGCAGGATGGGATCGACGTGATGGCGGCGCTCGGGTTCGACCGCTTCGGCGTCGCCGGGCACGACCGCGGGGCGCGGGTGGGGTTCCGCATGGCGCTCGATCATCCGGCGGCGGTCGCGCGGCTGGCGCTGCTGGATATCGTGCCGACGCATCATGTCCTGAGCGCGCCGCCGCTCGGCTGGGCGCTGGAATCCTATCATTGGTTCTTCATGGCGCAGAAGGCGCCGTTCCCGGAACGGCTGATCTGCGCCGATCTTCCCTATTACATCCAGTACAAGCTGAACAAACAAGGCGTGGGGCTGGAGATTTTCGCCCCCGGCGCGATGGCGGAATACGCCCGCTGCACCACGCCCGAGCAGGTCCACGCGGTGTGCGAGGACTACCGTGCCACCGTGACGCTCGATTTCGCCATGGACAGCGCCGATTTCGGCCGCAAGCGGATCGACTGTCCGGCCTTGCTTTTGTGGGGCGAGAACAGCCACGTCGGGCGGCATTTCCGCCCGATGGAGGCCTGGCGGCCGTGGCTTTCCGACTACCGCGGGAAGGCGATCCCGACCGGGCACTATCCGGCGGAGCACCGCCCGGATCTTGTTCTGGCCGCGTTCCGGGAGTTCTTCCGCGGCTAGATTCCCAGATGCGCCTTCATCAGCGACGGATCGGCGCGTAATCCGGCCGGCGTGCCCTGCCAGACCATGTGGCCATTGTTCAGGATATAGACCCGGTCCGCGAAGCTCAGCGCCGCCACCACGTTCTGTTCCACTACCAGGATGGTGCGGCCCTGCGCCGCCAGGTCGCGGCTGACGCGCACCAGGTCGCGCACGATCAGCGGCGCCAGGCCCTCGAACGGCTCATCGAGCAGGATCACCTGCGCGTCGCGGATCAGCGCCCGCGCGATCGCCAGCATCTGCTGCTCGCCGCCCGAAAGCTGGCGTCCGCCGGAGCGGCGGCGTTCCTTCAGGCGCGGGAAGAATTCATAGATGCGATCGAGGCTCCAGGCCTTGGGCGCGGTCAGGGCGGCGAGGCGAAGATTCTCCTCCACCGTCAACTGGCCGAAGATCGCGCGTTCTTCCGGCACCAGTTGCAGCCCGCGCCGGGCGATCTCGAACGGCGGGCGGCCCTGGATCGGCGTGCCGTCCAGCAGGATCGTCCCCGAGCGCGGCGCCAGCACGCCCATGATGCTGCGCAAGGTGGTCGTCTTGCCGGCACCGTTGCGCCCGAGCAGCGCCACCACCTCGTTGCGCCCCACGCTCAGCGAGACGTCGAACAGGATGTGGCTGTCGCCGTAGAAGCTGTTGATCTTCTCGACCTCAAGCAGGCTCGTGCTCATGCAGCCCCCCGAGATAGGCGTCCTGCACCGCCTGATTGCGTTGGATTTCCTCCGGCGTGCCGTCGGCGAGCAACCGGCCCTCGTACAGCACGGTGATCCGCTCGGCGAGTTCGAAGATCGCGTCCATGTCGTGCTCGACCACCACCAGCGTGCGGGTGCGGCCGATCTCGCGCACCAGCGCCCGCGTGGCGACGCGTTCGGCGGGCGACATGCCGGCCAGCGGCTCATCGAGCAGCAGCACGTTGGGGCCGATCGCCAGCGCAATGCCGATCTCCAGCCGCCGCTTCTCCCCATAGGGCAGCACGTGCACCGGCACGTCGGCGCGGTGGGTCAGGCCGACGGTGTCCATCGCCGCGGCCACCTGCCGCTCCACCGGGGCGATCGAATCGGCGGCACGCCACAGATCGGCGCGGAACGTGCCCCGCGCGCGCGCCAGCGCGGCGATGCGGAGATTCTCGGTCACCGTGAGGTCGAGGAACAACTGGTTGAGCTGATTGCTCTTGCCGATGCCAAGCTGCGCCGTGTGCGTGGGGCCGAGGCCGGTGACCCGCTGGCCGAACAGCAGCACGTCGCCGCTGGTGGGCGAAACCTCGTCGGTCAGCATCTTGAACAGGGTGGATTTCCCGGCCCCGTTCGGCCCGATCACGGCGTGGATCGAGCCGGTGCGCACGTCGAAGGACACGCCTTCGACCGCGTGCAGCCCGCCGTAGAACTTGGACAGGCCGATCGCGCGCAGCGCCGGCGCGTCCGCCCGCGCCACCACCAGCGGCGCCTGCATCGGCAGCGCGGCGGCTTCGGGCGGCATCACCGCGGCCTCCCCGGCCTCCTCCGGCACGCCGGCCTCGGCCGAAGCCAGGCGGCGGCGGGAGAACGCCCAGCGGATCTCCCCGGCGATGCCGCGCTTCAGCATCACCACCAGGGCGACGAAGATCAGCCCCAGGATCAGCTTCCACAGCGCGCCGATATGCGGCACCTGTTGCAGATTGTCGCGCAGCCAGAGCCAGATCGTCGCCCCCAGCAGCGGCCCGACCAGGGTGCCGACGCCGCCGATGACGGTCTGCACCACCAGCTGGCCGGAGGTATCGAGGGAGAATGCCTCGGGCGGCATGTAGCTCTGAAACACGCCGAGCAGCCCGCCGGCCAGCCCCGCATACAGCGCCGCGATCACGAACACCGCCAGCTTGTAAGCCGGCACCGAATGACCGGTCATGCCGGTACGCGCCGTGTTGCCCTTGATCGCGCGCAACACCGCGCCGAACGGAGAGTGCAGGATGCGTCGCGCCAACACGAAACCGGCGAGGAAGATGACCGCGAGCGCCCAGTACATCGGCATCCCGGCGGCGATCTTGTAGCTGCCGAGCATGGGCACCGGCACGCCGGGCAACCCGTTCTCCCCGCCGGTGTAGGCGGCGAGCGGGGAGTTCTCGAGAAAATACGCCATCTGGCCGAACGCCAGCGTGATCATGGCGAAGTAGATGCCGATCCGCCGGACCGCCAGCCAGCCCACCGCCAGCCCGAACAGCCCGGCGGCAAGGGTGCCCAGCGCCAGCGCCAGCCAGACGCTGGAAAGCACATGGTGCAGCAGCAGATAGGCGGCGACGAAGCCGCCGGTGCCGAAGAACGCCGCCTGGCCGAAGGACAGCAGTCCGGTGGCGCCGAACAGCAGGTCGAACCCGAGGCCGATCAGCCCCCAGTCCAGGATGCGTTGCAGCAGGTCGTAGGAGAAGCCGAGGCGCGGCAGGACCAGGGGGGCAAGCAGCAGCACCGCGACCATCGCGGCTTCCGGCCAGAAACGGGCGCGCATCAGACCCGCCCCTCGGACCCGAACAGACCCTGCGGGCGCAGCACCAGCAACAGCGCCATCACCGCATACAGCATCACTTCGGAATAGGCCGCGTTGAAGGCGCTGGTGATGGAGATGATCTCGCCCGCGATCAGTCCGCCCAGCACCGCGCCGGGGTAGGAGCCGAGGCCGCCGATCACGATCACCACGAAGGCTTCGACCAGGAAGCTCGAACCCATGTCGGGCTCGACCGAGACGATCGGCGCGTACAGCATGCCCGACACGCCCGCCGCCACCACGCCGATCGCGAACACCAGCAGGAAGGCGCGGCGGACATTGATGCCCAGGATGCCGACCATGCGCGCATCCTCGATCCCCGCCCGCACCACCAGACCGATCGAGGTGCGGTAGAGGATCAGATACAGCGCGAACAGCAGCGCGGCGACGATGCCGATCAGTTCCAGCCGGTAGGTCGGGTAGAACAGGAACCCGAGCTGCACGATCCCCTGGCCCCAGGAAGGGGTCGGCACGCTCTGCGTGTTGGCGCCGAAGATCGCACGCACCGCTTCGACGATCACGATGCCGGCGCCGAACGTCACCAGGATCTGGTCCTCGTGCGGCCGGCCGTAGAACAGCCGGACCAGCCCGCGTTCCAGCACCACGCCCACGACCAGCATGAAGACCGCGCCGACCAGGATGCCCAGAAAATACGACCCGGTCTGCGCGGTCACCACATACATCGCGTAGGCGCCCAGCATGAACAGGGCGCCGTGCGCGAAGTTCAGCACCCCCAGCGTGCCGAGGATGATGGTGAGCCCGCTCGCCACCAGGGCGAGCAGGGTCCCAAGCGCCAGGCCGTTGAAGGCCTGGGACAGCAGCAGGGGCGCGCTCGGCATCGGCTCAGACGTACGGGCCGAGCTTGCAGCCGAGGAGCGCCGGCGGGCTGATCGCCTGCTCGCCGGGCACCATATCGACGATATCGAAATAGTCGTCCTTGCTCTTCATCGCCTTCGGCGCCTTGGCGACCACCACCGGCACCGGACGGACCAGCTGGTGATCCTCGGCGCGGTACCAGACCTTGCCGAGCGTGCTGTTGAACGGGTTGGCCTTCGACGCTTCCAGCGTCTTGATCACCGCCGGCGGGTAGAACGTGCCGGCACGCTCGACCGCGAGCGCCCAGAGATAGGTCTGCAAGTAGCCGATATGCGCGCCCCAGTTCGGGATGTAGTGGTTCCTGGCCCGGAACGCGGTGACGAAGTTCTTCGACAGCGGGAACCGGTCTTCGAGCGTCCAGTACCAGTCCATGGTGCCGAACACGCCCTGCATCAGCTGCGCTCCGGTCTCCTGCGCCTGGAACGAGGAGATGTTGGGGACGATCATCTGCATCTTCTTGAAGATGCCGAACTGCGCCGCCTGCTTGGTCGAGTTCACCGCCTGGGCGGCGAATTCGATATTGACGAAAACATCCGCCCCGGAATTGGCGATGTTGAGCAGCGCCGAGCTGTAGTCGGAAGCCGACAGCGGAATGACCACCTGGGCCGCGGTGGTCCAGCCATAGGGCTTGGTGAACTCGCTGAAGGCGTTGAACACCGAATGGCCGTAGTTGTAGTCGGGCACCAGATAGGCGACCTTCTTGCCGCGCCCGTAGTGCTGCGCCACCACCGGCGCCAGCGCCTTGCAGGCCATGTAGGCCGAGGGCTGCGAGCGGAAGCCGTAGCGCTGGCAATCGTGCCCGGTCGTGGCGTTGGCGCCCGAGGCGCCCACCATGTTCAGCACGTGATCGCGCTGCGCCAGCTCCTCCAGCGCCACCGCGGTGGCCGAGGACACGCAGCCGGTGATCATGATCGCCTTGTCGCGCTGGATGAACTGGGTCTGCGCCTGCACCGCGACGTTCGCCTTCAGTTCGGAATCGGCGATGCCGTGGCGGATCATCTTGCCCAGCACGCCCTTGCCCTTGAGGCCCCAGGCCTGCGCGTTGGCGCCGCCTTCGTTGATCTCGGCGAAGGCGAGCTCGTAGCCCAGCACATGGTCCTTGCCGTCGGCCGAATAGGCGCCGGTCAGCGGGCTGGTCACGCCCACGAACACCGAGTCTCCGGTTGTCCCGGCGGGCCAGGTACCAAGCGGGGCCTCAGCGGCCAGCGCGGTCCCGAGGCCGGGAAGCATCAGCCCGCCCGCAGCCCCGGCGCCCAGTTGCAGTAGTTGCCGCCGGCGTAGCCCGGCCGCATCGGAACGATTTATCATGTGTCGTCTCCCTGTCCGGTGTTGCTGCATTGCAGCAAAAAACGCGGACCGGTCGCACCGGCTGCGGCCCACAAACCAGCGCATAGAGCAGAATCGATATCGGCTCAAGGCGCGCGGCGGCGCTTCGGTCCGCACCAAAATCCCAAGTGGCGCGGTGCGATATCGGGAGTCCGCTACTCGCTCTCCCAGGAACGCCGATGGTACACCGGCATGGCGGTCTCCGCCGCCCGCTCCGCCTCGCTCATCGCCAGCCAGGCGCGCAGGCGCTCGATCACCCGCTGCTGCGGCTCGGCGATCCGCAGCCGCAACGCCTCCTCCATCCCGTAAAAACCCAGCTCCTCGAGCTCGCCCGAGCCGGCGATCGTGCCGCTCACCGCCTCCGCCGTCACCAGCAGGAACCGGGCGTTGAAACGGATCGGCCGGCCGGGCGGCGTCACCATGCGGCACAGGTAATGCAACCCCGCCAGCTCCGGCGGGGCGCCGAGCGAGAGGCCCGTCTCCTCCTCCAGCTCGCGCGCCGCGGCGATCGCGAGACCATGCGCGAGTTCGGGGCTGGCGGCCTTCTCCAGCCGCGCGCGGGTCAGCGGCGTGAGCGGACTGGCGGCCGGCGCGGCCAGATCCCCGGGATCGACCGAGCCGCCGGGAAACACCAGCCGGTTCGGCATGAACCGGTGCCCCGCGCCGCGCATCCCCATCAGCAATTCGGGGCCCGAGGCAGTCTGGCGCAGCACCAGCAGGCTCGCGGCATCGCGCGCCGCCACCGCGGTCGGGTGGTGCGGCAGGTCCGGCATGGCATCGTCAGGCAAGATCGAATCCCCGGGTCTTGAGATAGGCGGCAAAGCCATAGCGTTCGGGCACGGACAGCTGGCGGGCGCAATTCTCGCTCCAGCCAACCCCCTCTTTCCGTCCGAACACGTCGTTGTTCTTCAGGCTGCCGGGCGCCAGCGGCTCCCGCGCGCGGCGGCGGACATCATACGCCCCAACCAGCTCAGGCAGCGCGGCATCGTCATAGCGCTCCCGATGCACCACCACCGCGGGGGGCAGGCGCATGGAAACGGGGCGGCGGAACTCCGGCCAGCCCACGGTCAGCCCGGCCAGCGGATAGACGCCCCGCGGCAGGCCAAGCAGCGGCGCCACCTTCTCGATATGGTTGCGCACATAGCTGATCGGGCAGGTGCCCAGGCCCGCCGCATCCGCCGCGGCGATGAAGGCGCCCATCGCCAGCGCGCCATCGACCGCGGTGTTGAGGAACGTATCGAGGTTGTTGTTGGCGTGCTCCATTCCGTGCATCGCGCACAGGCGCTGCCCGCGCCGCATGTCGCCGCACCAGATCAGGAACACCGGCGCGGACGCGATCCAGTCCATCGTGCCGATCCAGTCGGCGATCCGCTTGATCTTCGCCGGGTCGCGCAACACCACCACCGAATACTGCTGCAGATCGGACTTGCTCGGCGCCGATTGCGCGGCGGCCAGCAGCGCGTCGAGCAGCGCATCCCCCACCGGCTCCTCCCGGTAGCGCCGGGCCACGCGGCGGTCGAGCAACGCGGCCACGCCCTCCGGCAGCGGCGGTCCTTCCGCCGCCTCCCCGAACCGCGCTTCCAGCAATGCACCCGTGGTCTGTCCGGCCATGCGTCCCGCTCCTGCCGCCCCTTCGCCCCGGCAGCCTTGCCGGAACCCGCCGCCCGCGCAAGGCTGCGCGCCATCCGAAGGGGAGAACCATCCATGCCGGCGCCATACGAGACCCATCGCGCGCAGATCAAATCCATCCTGCTCGGCTGGGGAATGCCGGAGGACAACGCCGAGCAAACCAGCGAAATCCTGTCCTGGGCCGATCTGCACGGGGTGGACAGCCACGGCATCTCGATGCTGCCAGGCTACGACCGGCTGCGGCGTAACGGCCGGATCAAGGTCGATACCCACCCGTCGGTGGTGCGCGAGACCCCGATTTCCGCCCTGGTGGACGGCGGCGGCGGGCTCGGCCACGTGCCGGCGCGCTTCGCCATGGGGCTGGCGATCGACAAGGCGCGCGCCGCCGGGATGGCCGCGGTCGCGGTGCGCAACTCGGCGCATTTCGGCGCCTGCGGATTCTACACGCTGATGGCGGCCGAGGCCGGGCTGGTGGGCATCGCCTGCACCTCGGCCGGTGGCATCCAGGTGGCGCCAACCTTCGGCAAGCAGCCGCGACTCGGCACCGACCCATGGTCCTTCGCCGCCCCCGGCACCGACGGGCGGCCGTTCCTGCTGGACATGGCAACCACCACCGTGGCAGCGGGACGAATCCGCAACAAGGCCAACGAGGGACTGCCGGCCCCGCCGGGCTGGGTGCTGGGACCGGACGGACGCCCCTCCGACGACCCGCTGATCGTCTCCAAGGGCGGCAGCCTCACCTCGCTCGGCGGCTCGCCCGAAGGCAGCAGCTACAAGGGCTACGGACTCGCGGTAATGGTCAACATCCTCGCCGCCTGCCTGTCGGGATCGACGCTGATCACCGACCCGATGCACACGAAAAAGCCGCAAGGCCAGGACATCGGCCATTTCTTCCTGGCAATCAACCCGACCCTGTTCCGCGATCCCGGAGAGTTCCAGGCCGACGTGACACGGTTCTGCGACGATCTCCGCGCCACCCCCCCGGTCGATCCCGCGCAACCGGTGATGGTGGCCGGCGATCCACAACGCGCGATCGCCGCGAAACGACGGGCCGAGGGAATCCCCGTCGGCCCCGGCCTGCTCGCCCAAGTGCGCCAGATCGCCCAGGCAGCCGCCGCGCCTTGGGTGTTGGACTGAGGGAAGGAAGGCCAGGGGGCTTTGCCCCCTGGACCCCCACCAAGGGGTGACCCCTTGGAACCCATCTGGGGGCTTCGCCCCGAAGGGGGCGCAACTCGGACCAGCCCAGGTCCGGGTTGCGCCCCCTTCGGGGCGAAGCCGTCGGAGGGGTCCAGGGGACCAGTCCCCTGGTGGGGGGTCCAGGGGGGCAAAGCCCCCTGGCCTTCCTACCCCCGCCCGCCGAGCGCTGCCGCGTAGGCGGCGACGGTGGCGGTGAAGCCGCGTTCCAGGGCGTCGGCGGTGAGTTCGTGGCCGATCGAGGCTTCGGCCAGGAACGGGGTGCGGGCGAGCAGGGGCGGGATGTTGCGCAGGTTCAGGTCGTGTCCGGCGTTGACCACCAGGCCGCGCGCGCGGGCGGCCTGGGCGGTCATGGCGCAGGCTTCGAGTTCGGTGGCGGCGCTACCGGCGCGGAAGGCGGCGGCGTAGCTTCCGGTGTAGATTTCCACCCCGTCCGCGCCGGTGGCGGCGATGCGCTCCAGGACGGTGGGATCGGGGTCGATGAACAGGATCACCCGCGCGCCTTGTGCGTGCAGGCGCGCGATGGCCGGCTGCACCAGCGCC
>JAJZVS010000071.1 GCA_021845555.1 Pseudomonadota bacterium | reverse complement strand
AGTTGCGCCCCCTTCGTGGCGAAGCCATTGGATGGGTTCCAAGGGGTCACCCCTTGGTGGGGGTCCAGGGGGCAAAGCCCCCTGGCCTTGCTTATTACATCCCCCCTCGCCTCATGCCGCCGCGCGGCGGGTGTGGCCTTCGGCATCGATTTCGCCCGGCGCGCCGAAGCGCTGCGTCACGCCGGCGCGGGCGAGCGGCCAGTCGGTGACGCCGGTTTCGTATGGGTAGGGGATCTGCCAGTTCTTGCTGTGGTGGTCGAAGCTATCCTGGGTCCAGGCTTTCAGCATGATTTCGACATGGTCTTCGAAGATGCGGCGGTTTTCCGCGTCGTCCGCGAGGTCTTGCGCCACCGTGGTGGCGGTGGCGTAGCCGGCGCCCTGGGTGGCGGGGTTATAGATCGCCGCTTGCGGGGATTTGGTGGCGCGGGCGCCGTAGTGCTGGCCGATCACGTTGGTCCAGCGCGACTGGTAGCCGCGGGCGAGGCCGACGAAGCTGCGGCCCTGCGCCAGGTGGTTGATGACGGCGGTTTCCTCGGCGACGCGGATCGGATTGTGGGTGGCCATCACGTAGCCGAGCACGCCGACGTGGATGCGCTTGGTGATGGCGGCCCAGTAGGCCTGGATGGCGCCCGGGGCGGGGGCGACCTCGTAGCCTTCCGACCAGAAATGATGCTCGATCGTGCCGGCGCCCCAGATGCCCATCTCGTCGGCGGCGGTGATAATGTCGGAAAAGCCGCGGATTGCCTGCTGGTAGATCTCGCGGTTGCGTCCGATCGGGCGCAGCGCGATGCGCTCGGCTTCGTCCTTACGCCGGCATGACCGGGTAGAGGATGGTGAGGGGCTTGAGCATGGGGTGCGTCCTTGGAAGCCGGAGGGTAGGGGGGCGTCAATACGGGCCGGTTCCTTGCGGTGCCGGTTGCGTGCGGGGAAGCGGTGCCGGTTCGGTCCGCGCGAGGACCGGGTTGTGCGATTGCAGTGGCGTACTCGGCTGCTTCGTGGTTTCGTGCGCCGATGCGGGTGCTTTTCCTCATCCATGAGCTTGCCCTAAACGGTGCCGTTGTGGCGCTGTTGTCGCAGGTGCGCCATTTGGTTGAGACTGGTGCCCGGGTCAGCGTGCTGACGCCGGCGCTGGATGGATCCGCCGCCGCACTGCGGGAGGAATTCGTCTCCGCCGGCGCCGAACTGATCGGCCGGACCAGCACGGATGAGCACGATGTGGCGGTGGGTTGCACGGTGTTCGCGGCCGAGGCGCTGGCCGGTCTAGTCGGGCGCATACCGCTGGTGTGGTGGCTCCACGAAGGGCGCGCCGGGATGCAGCATGTGCTGGCCCATCCGAAGGTCGCAGCGCTGCTCGGCGCGGCGGACAAGGTCGTGTTTCCCAGCCGCGGCACGGTAGAGCGCATCTGGGCCCCGTTGTTGTCCAGCCTGCCGCCGGGGCGGGTCCAAGTGATCCCCGCGCTGGTGCCGCCGCCCGAGCCCGGGCCGGCGGCGCCCAAGCCGGCCGGGCGGATGCGGGTGCTGTGCGTCGGCTCGGTTTATCCGCGCAAGCGTCAGGTGGATCTGGTGCGCGCCGTGGCGGCGCTCGGTTCGGATGCGCCGGTGGAATGTGTGCTGGCGGGCGAACTCGTGCGACTCGATCCGCCGGGCGATGCGATTGTCGCCGCCGACCCCGGGCGCTTCGTGCTCTCGGGCGGCCTGCCGCCGGAGGCGGTGCAGCGGCTGTACCGCTCGGCCGATGTCTTCGCATTGCCGTCCGCTGACGAGAGCATGCCGATCGCGCCGATTGAGGCCGCCTGGCACGGCGTGCCCGTGGTGCTGAGCGAGCTAGACTGTTACGCCGGCGTGTGGAAGCACAGCGTGAACGCGCTGCTGCATTCGGTGGGGGATGTCGAAATGCTGGCCTGGTATCTGCGCATGCTGCTGGAAAGCCCCGGCCTGCGGGGGCGGCTGACCGCGCAGGCCCGCGCGATGGCGACGGGCTTCGGGCCGGCGCGCACCACCCGGCTGTTCGCTTCGGTACTGGAGGAGGCGGTGGCACGCCAGCCGATGGCCTGACCCCGATTCTCCCGGTGTAGTCCATCCGATCGAGCAGGATCTTGTCCGGCTGATCCGCGAAATACTCGTCGATCGCTTGGCGAGAACCGCGCCGGTGGCCGTAGTCGTCGATGATCAGGACGCGGCCGGAAACCAGGAGGGGTACAGATGCATCATCTCGTGGCGAGTTGATTCGTACTAGTACCAACTATCCCTAGATCGTGAGTCGTGATTCGTAGGGGGCATGAGAGCGATCCCCAGGCGACGACGATCACCCTAACCTCGGAGGAGCGGCAGGCGCTGGAGGCGCTGGCCGGTTCGCGCAAGAGCGAGGCGCGGATGCGCGATCGTGCCCGGATCGTGCTGGGGGCGGCAGCGGGTCTGGCGTCTCGGGCGATCGCGCGGGAAGTGGCCTGCACCCCCGGGACTGCCTCGAAGTGGCGTGTTCGCTACGCCCGCGACCGGTTGGCGGGGCTGAGCGAGACCGGGGATCGCGGCGCTGAGCCGAAATATGGGCCGGGGCATGGCAAGCGCATTCTGGCCGCGCTCGATCGGCCGCCGCCGGACGGCTATTCGAACTGGACCGCGCCCCTACTGGCCCGCGACCTGGGCGACATCCACGAGCAATATATCTGGCGCTTCCTGCGCGCACAGCAGATCGACCTGTCGGGCCGCAAGTCGTGGTGCCAGAGCACGGACCCGGAGTTTGCGGCGAAGGCGGCGGACATCGTTGGCCTTTATATGATGCCGCCGGACAACGCCGTGGTGCTGTCGGTGGACGAGAAGCCCTCGATCCAGGCGTTGGAGCGGTCCCAGGGCTACCTGAAGCTGCCCAATGGGCGCGCGATGATCGGGCAGTCGCACGATTACAAGCGGAACGGCACGACCACCTTGTTCGCCGCCTTGAACGTGGCCACCGGAGCGGTCACCGGCCAGCACTACAAGCGCCGTCGACGTATTGAGTTCCTCGACTTCATGAACCAGATCGTGGCACAGCACGAGGGCAAGGAGATCCACGTGATCCTGGACAACCTCTCCACCCACAAGCCGAAGCGGGACATGTGGCTGAAGCGGCACCCGGATGTGCATCTCCATTACACCCCGACGCACGCCTCGTGGCTGAACCAGATCGAGATCTGGTTCTCGATCCTGTCGGGCAAGTCGCTCAAGGGGGCCTCCTTCCACAGCGTCCGGCAGCTGGTGACCCACATCAACAGCTTCATCAACAGCTATAACGACAACGCCCGACCGTTCGTCTGGACCAAAAGTGCCGTCCACCAGAAGCGCCTCAAACCATGTTTCGCGGATCAATGGTTCTGGATACTAGTCGGTGTCGAGACGCAGCAACCCAAGCGAGCCTGGCAGGGTGCCCGGGATCGTGCGTTCGACCTGTCTATTAACGATCCGCCACTATTCCATTGGATAACCGACCGAACGTAGATTGGCGATCACCTCGTTAACCGGCGCGTAGCGCCGGATCTGCGAGTTGCGTCTTTGGGCCGCGACATTGAGCAGCCGGGCAACCGGGGTGCCCACCGGGTCCCGGTCGTGCTCGGTGGGCAGCGTCATGTCCTAGAAGGTATCGTACAGGAAGATGCGATGATTGGTCCGTCCGCCCGTGAGCAGCACCGCCGCCATGACCATGATCGATCCGCCGCGCCGGACGCCGCATTCCGTAACGTCGCCGTCCCGGCTGGTCTCGATGAGGAGGCGGAACACTTTGTAGAGCACGAATCTGCGCTCCGGAGAGGTCTTCGTCGCCGTGCGACACGCGGTGTAGATCGGCAGGAAGCTCGGGTCGAAATCGCTGTCTGTGCTTACTGATCCGAATCTTCCTGGCCCGATCCTCCGTCCGCAGCCGACTCATCCGCCCGCGACGGGCCAGTCGGCCAGATGCGGCGGCATGGTCCAGCTGACCGCCGGATCGGGCACATGCGCCACCGGCTCCATCGCGCCGCGCCAGGCGACGCCCATGATCTGCATCGTCTGATACAGCATCGTCCGCCATCCAAGCGCGCGGAAATGGGCGAAGCCCTCGGCCACCGCCGGACACACCAGATCGTGGAACAACACCAGCGCATCGGCCGGGGCCACCGCCGCCACCGCCTTGGCATCGGCGAGCGGTGCCGGCGCGTCGTGGTTGCCGTCGATGAAAAACAGATTCCAGCTTCGTCCGTGCAGCCCCGCGAGCTCGAATACCCGCCCCGGACTGAAGCCGGGCACCAAGGTGGTACTTCCGAACACTCCCGCCGCGCTCAGCGAGGCACGCACGCTGGCATAGACGTCCGGCTCGGCCAGCAGCGGGTCGATCACATCGAGCCGCACGCCGCCCAGCGCCAGATGGCAGGCCGACCAGCCGAGCCAGCAGCCGATTTCGAGCGCGCCTACTCCGGGGAAGCGCCGCGCCGTATTATACAAGATATGCGCCTCGTCGCGGCTGACGAACCCGACCGCCGGCTGGCGCCGATCGACGTAGAACGTATGCGGAATCTCGCGTCGGAGGAACGGCCAGTCCGACAGGGTCCGGTCGCCGGCGGTCAGAAACGGAAAGCAGGCATCCGGGCGGACTAGGGCAAGGCCCAGCGCGACATAGTCGCCGGGCGGAAGCTCAACCTGCGCGTGCGTGGACCCGGCCCAGGTTGTGGGCGGCCGATCGCTCATCTCTCGCCCTTCGGTTGCCATGCGGTACGGATCATTGGAAAATCCGGCTGCTTCGTCAATGGCAAGGATCGGACGTGGTGGGGACAGGACGGCGAAGCCGGGTCGGTGCGCGGAGGAGCGGCCAACCATGACCGACGCGCCCCCCGCGCTCGGCATCCTCGCCGGCGGCGGCACGCTGCCCGCCCAGGTTGCCGCCGCCGCCCAGGCCGCGGGCCGCGCGGTGTTCCTGGTCGGCCTCGCCGGCCACGCGGACCCGGCGGTGCTCGCCCCCTATCCGCACGACATCATCCGCATGGGCGCCGCCGGGCGCATTCTCGCCGCGCTCCGTGCCCACCACTGCCGGGACCTCGTGCTGATCGGCGCGGTGCGCCGCCCGTCGCTCGCCACCTTGCGCCCGGATGCCGAAGGCGCGCGCCTGCTGGTCCGCGTCGGCCGCGCCGCCTTCGCCGGGGACGACGGGCTGCTCGCCGCGGTGATCCGGGTGCTGGGGGAGGAAGGCTTCCACGTGCGCGGCGCCCACGAGATCCTCGCCGCCGCGCTCGCCCCTGCCGGGCTGCTGTCGCGTGCCGGGCCGGACGCGGCGGCGGCGGCGGACATTGCCCGCGGCATCGCGGTGGCGCGCGCGCTCGGCGCGGCGGATGTCGGCCAGGGCTGCGTGGTGCAGGAAGGGCTGGTACTGGCGGTGGAGGCGGTGGAGGGCACGGATGCGATGCTCGCCCGGTGCGGCCCGCTCGCGCGCCCCGGCCCCGGCGGGGTGCTGGTGAAGCTGGTCAAGCCCGGCCAGGACCGTCGCGCCGATCTGCCCACAATCGGCCCCGCGACGGTGCGCGCCGCCGCGGCCGCGGGGCTGCGCGGCATCGCCTTCGAAGCCGGCGGCACCCTGCTGGCCGACCGCGCCGCCACCCTCGCGGCGGCAGACGAAGCCGGGCTGTTCCTGCTAGGACTGGACCCGGCGACCTTTCGTCCCGAATCCGGTCGTCCCGACTCCGGCACCCCCGATTCCCCTCAAGGAGAGACCGCATGAGCCGCTTCCTGCACACCATGCTGCGCGTCACCGACCTGCAGCGCAGCGTCGATTTCTACACCAAGCTGCTCGGCATGAAGGAGCTGCGCCGCCGCGACGTGCCGGACGGCAAATACACGCTGGTGTTCGTCGGCTACGGCGACGAGGAGACCGGCGCGGTGATCGAGCTCACCTACAACTACGGCGTCACGTCCTACGAGCAGGGCACCGCCTTCGGCCATCTCGCGGTCGGCGTGCCGGACGTGAAGGCCACCTGCGACGCCCTGCGTGCCGCCGGCGCGAAGATCACCCGCGAACCCGGCCCGGTGAAGTTCGGCACCACGATCATCGCCTTCGTGGAGGACCCGGACGGCTACAAGATCGAGCTCATCCAGCGGGCCTGATCCGCTGGTCCGAGGCCACTTCGGGGGGACAATGGAGCGGGTGACGGGAATCGAACCCGCACAGCCAGCTTGGAAGGCTGGGACTCTACCATTGAGCTACACCCGCAAAACGGCGGGACCCTAGCATCCGTGCGCCGGTCCCGCCACCCTCATGCTAGCGGCCCGCCGCATCACCCCGCCCCGCGCCGCCGATGAGCCCGGCCTGGACGCTGCGCACCGGGCGGCTGCGGCTGATCCCGGTCGCCTGGACCGATCTCGCGGATCTGACCGCGCTGAAGGCCGATCCGCGGGTGTTCGCGGTGATGCTGGGCGGCGTGCGCGGCCCTGTGCAGACCGCCGAGGAACTGGCCGAGGACATCCGCTTCTGGGCCGCCCGCGGCTACGGCATCTGGACCATCCGCGACGCCGCCACCGGCGCCTTCCAGGGCCTGACCGGGCTGATGGAACGCCCGGACGGGCGCGGCGTGGCGCTGCGCTTCGCCCTCTGGCCGGAGGCGCGCGGGCGCGGCCTGGCGCGCGAGGCCGCCGGCGCGGCGCTGATGTTCGGCCACGAGCAGGCCGGCCTGCCGCGCATCGTCGCGGTGGCGCGGGCGGACAACATCGCCTCCCGCACCGTGCTCGGCGGGATCGGCATGACCGCGGCCGGCGGCTTCCTGCGCGAGGGGGTGGAGATGGTGGTCTATGAAAGCACCCGCGCCCCGCGTCAGGTGATGAGAGGCGCGGCTACGCCCGATACCGCGCGATGGCCGCCGGGTCGAAGCTGAAGCCCCAGCCCGGCCGGTCCGACACCAGCGCGTTGCCCTGCGCGTCGAGTTCGATCCGCTCCCGGTAGATCGTCTCGAACCAGGGCATGTGCTCCAGGTAGTAGCCGCCCGGCAGCGCGGCGAGCAGCGCCAGGCTCATCTCCGGGAACAGATGCGAGGCGCAGGGGATGTGGAACGCCTCGCACAGATGCCCGGCCTTGAGGAACTCGGTCGGCCCGCCCATGCGTTGCAGGTCGGGCATGATCACGTCGGCCGCGTTTGCCTCCAGCATCGCCAGCACGCCACGGTGCGTATAGACGGTCTCGCCCGAGGCGAGCGGCGTATCGAGCGCCGCGGCGATCGCCGCCTCGCCCTCGTGGTCGTGGCAGATCACCGGCTCCTCGAACCAGGTCAGGTCGAGCTCCTCCATCATCCGGCCGATGCGGATCGCCTGCTTGACGCTCATCTGCTGGTTGGCATCGACCATGATGCCGATGTCGGGCCCCACCGCCTCGCGCACCGCGACCACGCGGGCGACCATCTTTTCCGGCTCGGTCGGACCGACGCGGGTCTTCACCGCGCGGAAGCCGCGGGCGACGAAGCCGGCGGCCTCCTTCTGCAGTTCGTCGATCGACGACCCCAGCCACAGCCCGCCGCTGGCGTAGGTGGGCACCGCGGGGCGGCAGGCGCCGATCAGATGCGCCACGTTGAGGCCGGCGGCCTTGCCGCGCAGGTCCCACAGCGCGTTATCGACCGCCGCCAGACCGACGATGGACACCCCCTCGTAGCCGAGGAAATTGAGTTCTTTCCACGCCCGCGCGTTGAGCGTCCCGCCCTCGCGCGGATCGAGCCCGACCACCAGATCCTCCAGGTTGCGGATCATCTCGTGGATTACGCCCAGGCGGCGGTTGTTGATCGAGAACACCAGGCCCTCGCCCACCAGCCCGGCATCGGTCTCCAGGAAGGTCAGCACGCAATCGGCGGAGCGGATCGAGCCCAGGATGGCCGTCAGGATCGGCGGGTCGATCGGCAGATGCACCACTTCGGTGCGCAGGCGGGTGATCTTCATGGCTTCGTTCTCCCCTCGGCGCGCACGGGCGCGGCCCGCTGTCTGGCTAGGGGGCCGGGCGCGTGCTGGCAAGCGGGGCGGAGCGGGTGGCGCCGGCGCCCGGCACCCGCCGATTGACGTGCGCCCCGCCGCCCCGCCACACTCCAAGGCCATGAACGGCATTTCCTCCGCGCCTCTCTTGCGGGACGCTACCCTGGAACGCCCGGCGGCGCCGTCGCGGGAGTTGGCGGCGCGGCGCGAGACCTGCCTTGCCTGCAAGGTGCGCGGGCGGACGATCTGTGCCGCGGTGCCCGAGGCGGCGATCGATCGCATGGCACTGGTGAAACTGCCGCCGCGCCGCCTGCCGGCCGGCGCGGTGGTCTATGCCGAACAGGACGGCTGCACCGAGTGCTTCACCGTGCTGGAAGGCTGGGTGGCGCTGACCGCGGCGCTGGAGGACGGTGGCCGCGTCGTGCTCGATTTCGCGCTGCCGGGCGATTATTTCGGTTTCCAGGCCAATCCCGACGCGCCAAGGCCCCAGTCGGCGGTCGCCGTCACCGCGGTCCGGCTGTGCCCGCTGCCGCGCGGGCGGATGCAGCCGCTGGTCGGGACCGACGCGGCGGTGGCGAAGCACCTGTCGCATCTGATCGCGATGCACGAGGCGCGGGCGCACGACCATCTGATCAACAACGCCAGCCGCGACGCGCACGGCCGGATCGCGCATCTGTTGATCGAACTCTATTTCCGCCAGCGCCACCGCCTGCCGGCGATCCCGGACGAAACCATCGACCTGCCGCTCACCCTGGCGCTGATCGGCGAGGCGGTCGGGCTGACCCCGGTGCACGTCAGCCGCAGCCTGCGCCGGTTGCGCGAGGAACGGGTGCTTCGCCTGCATCGCGGCCGGCTGCTGATCATCGATCCGGAGGCGCTGATCCGCGCCTCCGGCGTGGACGACCGGCCGTTGGCGGACGCGACGATCCCCAGCTGAGCGCGCCCGGCCGGCGGGCGGGTCGGTTCGCTATGCCCGCAGCAGCGCCGGGTGGTGGCGCAGGTGCTGGCGGAACTGATCGTAGCTCAGGCCGAGGCGGGCGGCCGCGCGGCGCTGGTTGAAGCGCGTGGCCGCCAGCGCCTCGGCGAGCAGCCGCGCCTCCAGCGCGTGCAGCGCGGCGCGCAGATCGCCCGATGGGGCTTCCCCTGATGCCGCGTCATCCGGCGGGGCGATCGCCGGCGCCGGCCCGGCCAGCGGGCGCGGCACGTCCGCCTGTCCCGGCGGCGGCGCGAACGGATCGATCACCACCTCCGCCAGCTCCCGTTCGGGATGCTCGGCGCGGCAGACGCTGCGTTCCACCGCGTTGCGCAGTTCGCGCACGTTGCCGGGCCAGGGATAGGCCGTCAGCGCCGCCAGCGCGGCCGGGGCGAAGCCGGGAAAATACGCCCGTCCCAGCGCCGCCGTCATGCGGGCGGCGAAATGCTGCGCGAGCAGCACGATATCGCCGCCCCGCGCGCGCAACGGCGGCAGCCGCACCACGTCGAACGCCAGCCGGTCCAGCAGATCGGGGCGGAACCGCCCGGCCTCGGCCAGCGCCGGCAGGTCGGCGTTGGTGGCGGCGATCACGCGGACATCGACGCTCAGCGTCTCGTTGCCGCCGACCCGGGCGAAGCTGCCGTATTCGATCGCGCGCAGCAGCTTCTCCTGCACCGCGAAGGACGCGGTGGCGATCTCGTCGAGGAACAATGTGCCGCCGTCGGCGCTCTCGAACCGCCCGGCGCGGCGGCGGCTGGCGGAGGTGAAGGCGCCCGCCTCATGGCCGAACAACTCCGAATCCAACAGCGTCTCCGCCAGCGCCGCGCAGTTCAGCGTGACGAAGGGCCGGTCCCAGCGCGGCGAGAGATAGGCGAGCCTTGCGGCGATCAGCTCCTTGCCGGTCCCGCGCTCCCCCACCACCAGCACCGGCCGGTCGAGCGGGGCCAGGCGGGAGACATGCGCCAGCATGTCGAGAAAGGCCGCGGATTCGCCCAGCGGCGTGGGTGGTGTGGGGGAAATCGCCATGATACGGCGGAAAATACTACAATCTAGAGAAAAGCGCCAAAATGACCGGGGCGGTTTTCGCCGAAAGATATGGGAATCAACGGCTTATTCTCTGGCACGCGCCATGCAATCCGGTTCCCCGCAGGCACCTCCCGACCAAGGATCCAAGTCATGGGCATCTTCTCCCGCCTCACCGACATCGTGAACTCCAACCTCAACGCCATCCTCGCCCGTGCCGAGGATCCGGAGAAAATCATCCGCCTGATCGTCCAGGAGATGGAGGACACGCTGGTGGAGGTCCGCTCGGCCGCGGTGCGCGGCATCGCCGAGCGCAAGGAGCAGGAACGTCGCGTCGCCGCGCTGCGCGCCGAGGCGGAGGAATGGGACCGCAAGGCCGAGCTCGCCGTCACCAAGGGCCGCGACGACCTCGCGCGCGGCGCCCTGCTCGCCAAGACCCGCGTCGGCGCCGCGTTCGCCGCCGCCGAGCAGCATCTCGCGCAGATCGCCGAGGCGCTGGCGCGGCAGAACGAGGATATCGGCAAGCTCCAGGCCAAGCTCGACGATGCCAAGGCGCGCCAGCGCAGCATCCTCGCCCGCCACCAGACCGCCGCCAACCGCCTCAAGCTGCGCGGCAAGCTGTACGACAGCCGCATCACCGACGCCTTCGCCCGGTTCGAGCAGGTGGAACGCGCGCTGGATCAGGCGGAAGGCAAGGTCGAAGCCTTCGACCTCGGCCGGCCGCAGGCCGGGACGCAAGCGGGGGCGCAGGGGCTGCACGAGGATTTCGCGCAATGGGAAGCCGACGCCACGGTACAGGAGGAGCTCGACCGGCTGAAGGCCCGTCTCGGCAACCGCCTGCCGGCGGCGATGCCGGCGCCCTCGGCCGCCAAGAACTGAGGCGGCCGTGTTCGTCTTCATCCTCGGCCTGATCTTCGCCGTCGTCGTCGCGCCGATCTGGATCGTCGCGCACTACGCCACGCGCTGGCGCACCGCGCGGATGCTCTCGCGCGAGCACGAGCGCGCGCTGGCCGAACTCGCCGAGCTCGCGCAGCGCATGGAAAGCCGCATGGACGCGCTGGAACGCATCCTCGATGCCGACGCGCCCGGCTGGCGTGCCCGCCCGGGGGCCGGGCAATGACCGCCCCGCAGGCCGATCGCTGGCGGGTCTGGCGCGACCCGGACCACGGCTGGATCGCCGGCGTCTGCGCCGGCATCGCCGATCACCTCGGCATCGCCCCGGCGCTGGTGCGGGCCCTTGCGGTGCTCGGGCTGATCTTCTTCCTGATCCCGACCGCGGTTGCCTATGTCGCGCTGGCTCTGGTGCTGCGGCCGAAACCCAAGACGCTGTTCGCCAGCCCCGAGCAGGAGGCGTTCTGGCGCGGCCTGCAGGCCGACCCCCGCGCGACGCTGGACACGACGACGGCGCGGCTGCGCGCGCTCGACCGCCGGCTGGCCCGCGCCGAGGCGCTGGTGAGTTCCGACGAATTCGAGCTCCGCCGCGGCTTCCGCGATCTCGGCACCTAGCCCGTATTTCTCACAGTCTGCGCGGGCGCTGGCTCGGTCTTTGCCGCGTCAGGGGCTTTGCGCTCCTTGCCAATACGGCCTGTATTGGGCGCGTCGCGCAAAACCCCTGACACGACAAATCCCATCGCCATCGCGCCGCGATCCTGTGAGAAATCCGGGCTAGACAGAAGGACATCCGCCGATGAGCTTGTTGCGCCTGGTGTTGAACATTCTGTGGATCGTGTTCGGCGGCGTGTGGATGGCGCTCGGCTGGGTGATCGCCGGGGTGCTGATGGCGATCACCATCGTCGGCCTGCCCTGGGCCCGCAGCGCCTTCACCATCGCCCGCTATGCGCTGCTGCCGTTCGGCTTCCGCGCGGTGCCGCGCGCGCTGGTGACCGGCCACGGGGACCTCGGCACCGGCGCGCTCGGCGTGTTCGGCAACCTGGTCTGGTTCCTGCTCGCCGGGTGGTGGCTGGCGCTCGGCCATCTGGTCACCGCCGTTGCGCTGGCGCTGACGATCATCGGCCTGCCGTTCGCCTGGGCGCATCTGAAACTGGCCGGGCTGGCGCTCTGGCCGATCGGCCGCGCGATCGTCGCCGACGACGATCCGCGCGTCGCCGGATGGTAGGCCCGGCCAGCGCGGCCGGAACGGACCGATAGATACGAGATCAGAATGTCGAACGGGCCTGTCCCGGCCGTCCGCGCCCGGACGATCGGGGGTGGATGGCCGGCGCAAGGCCGACCATGACGAACTGGGAGGGGCCATGACGAATGGGGGGCCGCCCATAATGGAGGGGGCGATTGAAGATAGGCAATTTATCCTTGACACGACGGGATAAAATTTCCTATATGTTCGCCCCGATGCCCCTGACCCTCTCCCCCCTCCTTGCCGACCGCTTCACGCGGATCATGGCGATGCTGTGCGATATCATCGCCCACGAGGGCGCGCGCCGGCGGTTCGAGGGGCGGTTCACCGTG
>JAJZVS010000070.1 GCA_021845555.1 Pseudomonadota bacterium | reverse complement strand
GTGGCGGGCGAAGTAGTCGAGGAAGGCGGCGCGGATGTCGTTGCTGCTGGCCATGGGGCGGGCGGGTCCGGGGTGGAGGGCGGTCCGGGGCGGACCAGGGTGAGGGGGAGTTAACCCAAGGGGGGACCCACTGTCACGCGGGGTGGGCGGAAGCGCGCTGTCCGGGCGGGCGAGCGGCCAAACGGGCGGAGCGGCGAAGTTTGTTGACTTCATTGTCCTGGTGGCCGGAAAGTTAATTCCCTGATAGAAGCCGACCGGCGGAGTGGGTCATGGCGGGCAATACCTTTTCCTGGATCGGCGGCATCGGCGCGGGAGATGCCGGCACCAACTGGGCGTGGGTGTCGAGCACTGCGGGATCCATCGTCGCCGGCCCTCCTGCCACGGGCGATACCGCGATCATCACCGCCGGCATGGTGCTGATGCCGTCGGACGCAACCTTCAGCTCCAATACCATCGAGATCGCCGGCACCGGCGGGACCGCCGCGGCTCTGCAGACGAACGGCGACGGCTCCATCACCCTCAACCACCCGACCGTCGATCAGGCCACCATTATCGAAAGCCTGGTGCAGGGGCAGAGCGCGGCCGGCACGACGCTGCTGGACAGCCTCGGCACCTTCGTCAACCAGGGCACCATCGAAGCGAACGGAACCCTGGGCAGCACGTTCACGATCGACGTGCAGACGGGCATCGCCGGCAACCCCGGCATCTTCATCAACGAGAGCGAGATCGACGTCGCCGCCGGCAACGCGATGACGATCGCGGTGGGCCCCAACGCGGCATTCTACAACGCCTCCCTCATCCAGGTGGCGGGCGGCTCGCTCGATATCGCCACGGTCGGCACCGGGCAGTTCGACGGCGGGTATGCGCCGCTGCGCGGCGTGGTGGTGATCTCCAAGGGCGGGACGGTCGAGAACAACACCGCCTACGGCACGACGGTCGGTGGGGTGGCGCCCTATTTTGCCTTCGCCGACAGTGCGAACGACGTGCTGAAGCTCGACCAGCCGGCGCAGTTCGGCGGGCGGATTCTCGGTTTTGCCGCGGGCGACACGATCGACCTCGGCGCGAGCCTTGCGGTTGCGGGGGTGAGCTACGATGCCGCGACCGGCATCCTGGGGCTGGAGAACGGCGGCGGCACCACCGTGGCCTCGCTCGCCTTCGTTTCGGGCGCATTCCAGACCGGCAGCTTTGCGGTCAGCGGCACCACCGCCGGCAGCTTCGGCATCACCACGGGCAGCACCGACACGGTCATTACGACGACGGCCACCAACGAGGTCTGGAACAGCGGCACCGGCGGGGTGTTCACCGCCGGCAGCAACTGGGTGGGCGGCCTGGCGCCGGGGGCGTCCAGCGCGGTGGTGATCGGCGTCGGATCGGGCGGCAGCAGCGGGGCGATCACCACCGCCGGATCGATCGCGGTGCAATCGCTGATGTTCGTGGGCAACTCGGACTCGCTGGTGGTGTCCGGCAGCCTCGGGGTCGGCCCGGGGCCACTGGATCAGGGCGGCGGCACGATCGAGGTGACCGGCGGGTCCACGCTCGGCGTCACGGCGCTGAGCCAGATCGGCGGCGGGGCGTTGCTGCTCGATTCCGGGGCGCTGATGACCGTCAGCGGGCATCCGAATTTCCTCTACGAGAACAAGGGCTCGATCACGCTGGCACCCGGCGCCGGCTATGGCGTGTTCCTTCAGGGCACCGGACTCGTCAACCACGCCACGCTGCTGTCGGCCGGTTTAATCTATATCGGCATCGATGGCAGCGGCACGCCGGCACAGATGACAGTGACGAGCGGGTTGGTCAGCGACACGATCGCCGTGGTGAACTCGGGTCCGACCAGCTTTGGTGCGCTGACGCTCACCGGCACCGGCACCAGCTGGACCGATGCCGGGGATGCGACCAATTCGGCGAACCCGTATGGCTACATGCTGTTGGGGTATAACGACATCAGTGCGCCGATGCCATTCGCCGGCGCGGCGAGCCTGAGCGTGAGCAACGGTGCGATCCTGACCGATGCGAGCTACGCCCAGATCGCGGTCGGCACCAACAGCGCCGGCGTCGCGACTGTCGGCGCCGGCGGCGTGTGGAACATCGGCTCCGTCACGGGCGGATATCTCTCCGTCGGGGCCAGTGGATCCGGGACGCTTGATATCGCCGCGGGCGGCACGGTGGCGGTGGGTGGCGTCGGCACGTTCGTGTCCAACGGGGTGAGCTACGTTACCGGCGGGATCGGGATCGGACATTACGCCGGCAGCGCGGGGACGGTCACGGTCGGCGGTCTGCTGACGACTGACGGTGGGATCGGCGTCGGGCAGGCAGGCAACGGAACCCTCGACGTGACGGCCGGAGGCACCGTTGCCCTGGCCGCAGCGGGGGCCGGCATCGGCATCGGAACCCAGTTCGGAGCCTCCGGCACGGTCAGCGTGACCGGGGCCGGAGCGCTGGTGTCCCTGGGCACCGCGACCACCGGGATCGGGGTCGGCCAGGCCGGGGCCGGTCAGCTCGCGGTGGAGAGCGGCGGCACCCTTTATATCGGCGCCAACGGTATCGGGATCGGCACCTCGCCTAGCGGGTCGGGCACGGTCACGGTCTCCGGCGGCACCATCGACGTGGCGGGCGGCGGCATCGCGGTCGGAAAATTCGGCCCCGGCACCCTGGCGATCTCGGACGGCGGGGCAGTCACGATCGCGAACTACAACCTGTATCTCGGCGGCAGCCCGTCCGGCCCGTCGCCCGGGGCGGTGGGGCTGGTCACTTTGCAGTCGGGCACCACCGGGTCCGGCGGCACGCTCGGTGTCGCCGACAACGCCTATGTCTGGGCCGGCTCGGTCCTGTCGGTTAATTTGGGATCCTCGGTCGATATCGGCAACTCTGGCGCGTTCGTCTCCGGCGCGGTGGTGGTGGAGGCGGGGCACAGCCTGATCGGCAACGGTCTGGTCGACTCCTCGGTTGCCGATAGCGGCACGATCCTGGCGTTGGCCGGAACCCTGAGCACAGTCGCCACGCTGGAGATCACCGGCAGCGTGACCGGCGCCGGCAGTGTCGAGCTCGCGCCCAATTCGGAACTACGGCTTGATGCCGGCCTGGTCGGCAGCGAAGTGGTGAACTTCGAGACCAGCGGCGCCGCGATCCTGATCCTCGATACCGTGGCGGCCACGACCACGAACCAGATCACCGGCCTCGATGTGGGCGACAGGATTGATCTCGGCGGCATCGGGTCGATCAGGAACGTCCAGGTGACCTCGCCCGGCACGGTGACGATCTCGACCAACTCGAGCACCTACCTGCTGACGGGGGTTAGTTTTGCATCGGGCGCCTCCCAGTCATTCTATTGGTACACGGACAGCGCCACCGGCTATCAGGCGATCCAGGTTACCGCGCCGTCCCTGAATTGGACCGGGACCCTCAGCACGGATTTGGGGACAACGGGGAACTGGAGCCCGTCCGGGCCGCCCACCTCGTCCGAAACGGCGAACTTCGGCTTGGCGAGCGGCGGCACGCTGACCGGCTCGGCCGTCGCGCTCAATGCTAATTTCACCGGTTCGGGAAGCTGGGTGCTGCAAGCAGCAACCGTTTCGCTCGCCGGTGAACCCAACCCACCATACCAGCCGTTGGGTCTCTACGACAGCGGGACGCTCACGGTGAATGGTGGCACCCTGGTGGACGCGGGTGCCCTGGACCTTTCATCCAGCGCCACTTCGGCCGCAGCCATGACCGTCGCCGGCGCTGCGCAGGTCACGATCCAGCAGAACATAGGCATCGGATTCGGCGCCCAGTCGGCGGACCTGCTCGTGACCGGGGCCGGCACCGACCTTCAGGCGAACGGCGGGTTCTTTTTCGCCGGGGCCGGCCCCGGAACAGTCGATGTCGAAAGTGGCGCCACATTCCAGGTCGGTGGCACGGGGGGTTTCGGAGTTGGGGCCGGTGCCGGCAGCAACGATGTTCTTGTGGTGAATGGCAATGGTTCGGTTCTGGACCAAGGAACCGCCGGCAACGGAATGAGCGTTGGCGGCGCCGGTGTCGGCACGGTGACGGTCGAGAATGGCGGCTCGATCCTGCTCAACGAGACCGGTGGCATCGGCGTGGGGTACTCGGCGGCCGCTGTCGGTATCATTGGGGTTTCGGGCAGCGGTGCCCTGCTGTCGCTCGGCAGCACGACGACCGGCATGGGTCTCGGCTCCTACGGCCACGCGGAGCTCGAGGTTCTCAACGGCGGCACGTTCGCCATCGACTCGGCAAACAATGGCATCGGCGTCGGCAAGTTCACCGGCGGATCAGGGACCATCCTGGTTTCTGGTACCGGCACGGCCGGTAACGGCGCGCTGCTGTCCATGGGGGCGGCGTCGAACGGGATCGGCATCGGCAAGGCCGGAACCGCGACGCTGATTGTCGAGAACAGCGGCACCGTCAGCCTCGCCGGCGGCGGGATCGGCATCGGGCAGACGGCCGGTGGGTCGGGCACGCTGATCGTCTCCGGAACCGGGGCGCTGCTGTCCCTCGGCACCGCGACGAACGGGATTGGCGTGGGCCAGGGCTCCCAGGGGCTGTTCGAGATCTTGAACGGCGGCACCGCCGCGATCAACTCCGTCGGCTCCGGCATCGGCCTGGGCCAGACCCCGGGCGCGACCGGCACGCTGATCGTCTCGGGTGCCGGCGCGCTGCTGGCGATGAGCACGCTCGGCGCCGGCCTCAACATCGGCGGCAACGCCTTCGGTCCGGGCGGCGGCGCCGCCCTGGTCTCGGTCACCGGCGGGGGCAGCATCGCGGGCGCTCCGCGGCTGGCGGTCTGGGCTGGCTCGACCCTGGCGGTGGATTCGATCTCTGGCGTCGATGTCGGCGGCAGCGGCACTTTCGTCGCGGGGGCGGTCGCGATCGATTCCGGCTACTCGCTGATCGGCGCCGGCCTAGTGCAGGCGGCGGTCGTCGACAACGGCGAGTTGGCCGTCTCGAACACCGTCACGCTCGGCAATTCCAACGGCGGAACCCTGGAAGTGACAGGGGCGGTCTCCGGGACCGGCATCCTGGTGATGGAAAGCGGGGCGACGCTGCGGCTGGACGGCGCGCTCGGGCTCGGCCCGACGGTCGACTTCACTTCGGGTGGCGCGCCCGAGACGCTGATTCTCGAGCAGTCCGGCACCAGCGTCAGCAACCCGATCCTGAATTTCGGTAACTTGGACCGGATCGAACTCGGCAATTTCTCCACCATCAACAGCGCGACCTACGCCAACCACACGATCACTGTAACCGGCACGGTCGGCGGTTCGGCCGGGTCGGTCCTGCTGACGGACGTCACGCTGGCGGCCGGGGCGGGCACCACCAACCTGCTGACCGGCAGCGATGGCGGGACGGGTGCGCAATTCGTCGAGCTTGCCTGCTTCGCCGCCGGCACGTGGCTGGCGGCCCCCGGCGGCTGGCGCTTGGTGGAAGCGCTGCGGGCGGGTGATCTAGTGTGCACCGCGGACGGCGCGGCCCGCCCGGTGCGCTGGGTGGGTTTCCGCACCATCGACCTGACGCGCCATCCCGATCCGCGCCGCGCGCAGCCGATTCGTATCCTGGCGGACGCCTTCGCCGATGCGGTGCCGTCGCGCGACCTGGTACTCTCGCCCGATCACGCGGTGTTCGACCGCGGGCGGCTGGTCCCGATCCGGCTGCTGGTGAACGACGCCACGATCCTCCGCGAGACGCGGCGGCGGAAGGTTACGTACTATCACGTGGAGCTGGACAGCCACGATCTGTTGCTCGCGGAGGGACTGGCCGCCGAAAGCTATCTCGACACTGGCAACCGCGGCCTTTTCGAGAACGCGCCGGAACCACTGGTCCTGCACCCCGATTTCACCGATTCTGCCGCGCAACAGCAGCGCCGGCTGACGGAATCCTGCGCGCCCCTCTGCGCCGCTCCGGCGGAGATCGAACCATTGTGGTTCCGACTGGCTGACCGCGCACTGGCACTGGGGATACGGCTTCCGGAGCCGGAGTTCACCGAGGAGCCGTCGCTGGCTGTGGCGATTGGCACCCGCCGGCTGCGCCCGTCGGGCCGCGATGGAGAGAGATATCGCTTCGCCCTCCCCGCCGGGGTCGCGGCGGTGCTCGTGTCCCGCGCGGCCTATCCGCAGGACGCGCGGCCGTGGGAGGAGGATCAGCGCCGCCTGGGCGTGATGGTCCGCCGGTTGACCCTGCATCGGAACGGGACCGCCATCGACCTGCCGCTCGATCACCCCACGCTCGATCGCGGCTGGTGGGCGCCGGAGACGGACGGCGTGTCGCGCTGGCGCTGGACCGACGGTGCCGCCGCGCTACCGGTGCTGGACGAAGCCGCCGAGCTCACGGTCGAACTGGCCGGAACGCTCGCCTATCCGCTGCCGGCGCGCGGTGTGGTCAGAAATCCAGATCGGCGTAGTGCGGCGGCGGGATGACGCCGGAGACCCGGTCGCTCAGCACGCCGCGGAAGCAGGGGCGGGATTTCACCCGCGCGTACCACTCCTTGGCCGCCGGCACGCCCGACCACTCGATCTCGCCGATGTAGTCCAGCGCCGACAGATGCGCGGCGGCGGCGAAATCCGCCATCGAGATGTTTGCGCCGGCCAGCCATTTCCGCGTCTCGCTGAGCCAGCCGATATACTCCAGATGCGGCCCCAGCGCGGCGTAGCCGGCGCGCAGCGCGGTCGCGTCCGGGTTGCCGCGGCCGAGCAGGCGCTTCATGAATTTCTCGCCCAGCAGGTTGTCGGTGACCTCGGCGGCGAACTTGCCATCGAACCAGGCGACCAGCCGGCGCACTTCGACCCGCTCCGCCAGGGTGCGGCCCATCAACGGCGTGTCGGGATAGGCTTCTTCCAGATATTCGCCGATCACCCCGGATTCGGGGACCGCGAGGCCGTTATCCTCCACCAGCGTCGGCACCGTGCCGGCGGGGTTGAGATCGAGGTACTCGGGGCGGTGTTCCCACACTTTCTCGAGCCGGAGCTCGAACGGCAGGCGCTTCTCGCTCAGCACCAGGCGGATCTTGCGGCAGTGCGGGGACAGCGGCAGGTGATAGAGGTATCGCATTGCCCGCGCTTATCGCACCCCGTCCGCCGCGCGCCAAGGCCACGCCGGCCGCCGAGCGCGGCGGCGATGACACGGAGGGGCTCGGCCGTCTGTATCGAAAACAGGTATAACATCGGCCGTAATTCCAAATATCTGCACATGTGGACTAATTGACGCAGGCCAGCGCACGACTTTATCTTGCGGCATGCCTCGCAAACATAGACACCCCCCCCATCCCGGTCGCGGCCTCGTTGCCCTCTGGCGGGCGCGCGAGGGGATCACGGCGCTCGAATTCGGGCTGATCGCGCCGGTCCTGCTGACGATCGTGCTGCTGATCGTCGAATCCGGCCTGCTGCTGTTCACCCAGGCGGCGCTCGATCACGCGGCGCAGGACGCCTCGCGGCTGATCCGCACCGGCCAGGTGCAGTTGGCGGGCAACAGCGCCACGCCTTTCACCAACCAGCTGTGCGGCGACCTCAGCCACCTGCTGGCGTGCAGCGCGATCCAGGTCCGGGTGCAATCGGCCAGCAGCTTCGCCAGCCTCAACCCCGCCATCCCGGTCACCGCGTCGGGCGCGATGCAGAACCCGGGCTTCGTCCCCGGCGGGCCGGGCCAGGATGTGCTGGTGCAGGTGGGCTACCAGCCGAGCTACCTGATCCCGCTGGTGGGCAGCCTGCTCGGCGCGGAATTCGGCCAGTTGCTGGTCTCCTCGGTCAGCTTCCAGAACGAGAACTACTGAAATGGGCACTCTCTCCCTCTCGCAGGACCGCCGCGGTTCCGCCGCTCTCGAACTGGCGATCGTGCTGCCGCTGCTGCTGGTGATGCTGGTGGGCGGCATCAGCGTCTCGCAAGTCATCCGCGCCCGCATGGCAGTGGCGAACGCGGCCGAGACCATGGCGGAACTGGTGGCCGCGCAAACCAGCGTGACCGGCGCCAGCATGAGCGATCTCTGCACCGGCGCGCAGCTGGTGCTGGCGCCGTACACCACCAGCGGGCTCAAGATCTCGGTCGCCAGCGTCACCAACAATGTGCAGACCGGCACGGTCGGCGTCGATTGGCAGGACACCAGCTGCGGCGGCGGATCGCAGATCGCCGCGCCGGCGACCGATGCCGCCTCGCTGGTGCCGAACCGTGGCGACAGCGCGATCGTGGTGCAGGCCACCTATACCTATGCGAACCCGCTGAACCTCGTGCTGCCGGGGCAGTTCACCTTCACCCAGCTTGCCTTCGACCGCCCGCGCGACGCCACCGGCGTTGCCCACAACTGATCCCTTTCTGAGCAGGAAATCGACCGCGCCATGACCGCCATCGCTATTGCATCGACAAGTTTCGGCCGCACCCGGGGGCGCTTCGGCGCCGACCGACGTGGCACGGTGGCGGTGCTGACCGGGCTGTTGATCGTGCCGATGATGGTCTCGGCCGGGGTCGCGGTCGATCTCTCCCGCGCCACCGCGGTTCACGCGGCGCTCCAGAATGCGGCCGACTCCGCCGCGCTGGCCGGCGCCGGCGTCTATACCAGCGCGCAGGCCGCAACCGCCGCGACCAGCAAAGCAACCACGTATATCAGCCGCGCCACGGCCGCGCTGCCCGCCGGCGACAACGCGCAGTTCAGCGTCTCCACCGGCAGCGTGACCGACAGCACCGGCCAGGTCGCCGGCTACACCGTCACCGTCACCGCCACGGCGACGATGCCCACCACCCTGATGGCGTTGGTGACCCCGAGCGTCGCCACCTCGGCGAGCTCGACCGCCGAGAACAAGCTGCTTGCCATCACGCCGACCAATGCTTCGGTTGCGCCCAACAATCCCGATGCGGACAAGGTTTATTGGTACGTCGTGCATCAGGACGGCTCGCTGCCTGACGATTCCGAGCTGCACCCGATGTTTTCCAACAGGGATGGGGAGGCGCCCGACAAGCTGGCCCCGATCCGCTTCGCCGCCGGCCAGAGCATCGGCTTCGCGCTCGCCAACCAGACCGGCGGCAACATGCCCTACGACCACAACCAATACGGCGGGGAGCAGGGTCAGACGCACATGTTCTACTCGCAGCTCTCGGTGCCGAACGCGAACGCTTATCCGTCCGAGAACCACAACTGCTCGCTGCAGGTGACCGTCAGCCAGGGTTCACCGGGGTCCCAAGGCCAAGGGGATCAGGGTCAAGGGAATCAGGGCCAGGGGAATCAGGGCTGGGGGAATCAGGGCCGCGAGGACTCCTCGGATGGTGAGGATCATTCGCACCCGACGCCGGTCTCCGGCACAATGGATTGCATGCACTCGCCCGGGGAGAGCCTCACCTTTGCCTGGGACGACATGGGCGGCCATTCGGACGACCGCAAATTCGACTCCGCTTCCTTCACGGTCAGCTGCCCGGCGGCGCCCACCTCCGGCGTCTCCGGTGGCGCTGCCGGCGGCACGTCCGGGTCGCTGACCGATGCGCTGTTGCTGATCCGCTGACGCCAACGGACGGATCTGCAGCCGACAGCACGCCCGGTCGGCAAAAGCACCCCGCCCGCGCACGGGATCGAACCGCGGCACCCGGCCGCCGGCCGATTCTCCCGCCTCGGCTCGCACCGCAGCCGCGCCGCCGCCGGCCGGGCCGGGCCGCATATGCCTGCCGCTCCCAGGCAGGTTGCATATCTGGGTTGCATAAATAGTATGGTTCGGTCTGACTCCAGCCGCTAGGCTACCGATCGGTAGGGAAACGCAAGGAATCTGCTTAAAGGCAAATTAGTTTCCTACAACAAGCACCGATAAGGTAGCGAAGGTCATGAACAGCACCACGTCCGCGCCGGAGACCGGGCGCATCGCGGCCCGCATCGACCGTCTGCCGCTCACCTGGATGCAATGGCGGCTCGCGCTCATCACGCAGATCTTCTGGGGCGTGATCATCGCGGCCGACGGGATCCCGGCGAAACTCTACCCGTTCATCTGGGGGCCGCGGCACAGTTTCGGCGTGGGCGCGTTCTCGGTGCTGCTGGCGATGCAGTTCGGGGTCGGCATCCTGGTCGGCGAATACCTGATCGGTATCGCCGCCGACCGCTGGGGCCGGCGCACCGCCCTGCTGCTGTCCTCCTTCGCGGTCGCGCTGCCGCTGTGGCCTACCGCGCTCACCGACAATTTCGGCCTGCTGCTCCTGTTCTTCGGCCTCTCTTCGATCGGCATGGGCGGGGTGCTCTCCACCAACGTCGTGTACATGGGGGAGATCGTGCCGCCGCGAGAACGCGGTCGGGTAATGCTCGCCTCCCAGGTTCTGGCCGTGATGGTGTTCGGCCTGCTCGGCAACGTGCCCGGCATCCTGTGGGTGCCCGCGCACTACCAGTGGTTCATCTACCTGTTCACCGCCGTGCCGCTCCTGGTCCTGGTGCCGCTCGCGCTCTGGGCGATGCCGGAATCGCCGCGCTGGCTGGAAGCCCACGGCCACCACGTGGAAGCCGAGCGGGTGCTCGCCACGCTGGAGGCGGAGTGCCTACGCCGCAGCGGCCTCCCCCGCCTGCCCGAACCCGAATACGCGCGCTACGCCGTGCCCGTCAGCGCGCATGTGCCGATGCGCGAGCTGTTCCGCGGCGAATACGGGCAGCGTACCATGGTTCTCCTGGTCGCCTGGATCATCGGCTACGCCGGCATCGTCTATGGCTTCACCGGCTATCTGCCGGTGCTGCTCGCCACCTTCGGCTTCTCCGCGCACCAGACCTTCGGCGCCCTGCTGGTCGCGAGCGTGGCCGGCGGCGGCCTCGGCCTGGCGGTCTCGGCGCTGATCGGAGAGGCGGTCGAGCGGCGCACCACCATCGTCGCCGCGGCGCTCGTATTCTGCATCGCCATGACCGCGCTGTTCTTCAACCATACCGTGGTCGCCGCCTATGTGCTCTCGGCAGTGTCGTGGGGCGCGATGACGGTGTGGCTGTTCAACATGTATAACTATACGGCCGCCAGCTACCCGACCCGGCTGCGTGCCAGCGGCGTCGGCCTGACCGACGGGCTCGGCCATCTCGGCTCGATCTTCGGGCCCTTGATCGCCGGCGCCGCCTTCACCGCCACTGCCCTCCAGGGCCATGTCGGCTGGTTCGTCTATGTCACGATTCCTGGCGCGCTCATCCCCGCCGCGCTGATCGGCTGGCGCGGGATCAACCAGCGCCGGGCGATCCTGGAACAGATTTCCAACTGACCCCGGGGCGCAGGCCGCACAGCGCGGGACCCGGGGGGAACGATCGCCCCCTCCCGGCCACGGGGCCGCCCCGTGGCCGGACGGGGAGGCTGAAGCGGCGCCCCGGATTTGACCGGCGCGGGACAATCCTGGAACACATCCCCGTTGATCCGAATCGGTCGGCGCGCGCGCCGACCTCCGGGCGCGCCAAGCCGCCCGCAGCCAGCAAGAGGCGACGTCCACCATGTCCTTCACCGTGCTCTACCCGGAAAAGCTCTACGTCGACGACAGCGTGGAACGCCGCGTCTTCGGCCCCGACGTCAACGTGCAGGTGCGCGACACGCAGGAACTGCGCGAACTGTCGGACGCGGACTGCGCCGCCGCCGACGGGCTGATGATCCTGCGCCAGTCGGTGCAGGAAGCCGACCTCGCGCGCTTCACCAAACTGCGCTGCGTCGTGCGGATGGGCGTGGGCTACGACAAGATCGACCGCAAGGCCGCCCACGCGCGCCAGGTCACGGTCTGCAACGTCCCCGACTACGGCACCACCGAAGTGGCCGACCACGCGATCGCCCTGACGATGGCGCTGCGCCGCGGCCTGCTGCTGCACCACGACTGGCAGCGCCAGCCGAACGGCGCGCCCTGGAAAGCGGTATTCGACCCGATGATCCGCCGCACCGGCGCGCTGACGTTCGGCGTCATCGGCCAGGGCCGCATCGGCACCGCCGCCGCGCTGCGCGCCAAGGCGCTCGGCTACCGGGTGGTGTTCTTCGATCCCTACCGGCCCAACGGCGCCGAACTCTCGATCGGCGTGCACCGCGCCCTCACGCTGGAAGACCTGTTGCGGCAAACCGACACGCTGTCCATCCACGCGCCGCTGACACCCGAAACCAACCGCATGATCGGCGCGCGCGAACTCGCGCTGCTGCCCAAGGGCGCGGTCGTCATCAACACCGCCCGCGGCCCGATCATCGATATCGACGCCCTGGCCGCGGCCCTGAAGTCCGGCCACCTGTCGGGCGTCGGCCTCGACGTGATCCCGGTCGAACCCCCCGCCGACCCGCTGCCCGAACTCGTCCGCGCCTACCGCGCCCACGAGAAATGGACCGAAGGCCGGCTGATCATCACCCCCCACTCCGCCTTCCACACGCCGGAAGCCTGGGACGACATCCGCACCAAAGGCGCCGAAACCATGCGCGCCTTCATCGCGGGCAAGCCCCAGAACGTCATCACGCCTGAGGATTTCTGAGTGCGGGTCGTGAGCGAAGCCAGGGGGGCGCTGCCCCCCTGGACCCCCCGCCAGGGGACATTGTCCCCTGGACCCCTCGGACGGCTTCGCCAGGAAGGGG
>JAJZVS010000069.1 GCA_021845555.1 Pseudomonadota bacterium | reverse complement strand
GCTCGCGGTGCTGGCGCTGCAACCGGGCCGGCGGATCGCGGTGCTGGGCGACATGCTGGAACTCGGGCAAGCGGGTCCGGCCGAGCACGCCGCGCTCGCGCCGGATGTGATCGCGGCGGCCACCTGCGTATTTGCCTGCGGGGAGCTGATGCGCCATCTGTGCGCCGCGCTCCCGCCCACCCTGCCCGTCGTGCATGCGCCCGACTCGGCGGCGCTGGCCGGGATCGTCGCCTCCGCGATCCGTCCGGGGGATACCATCCTGGTCAAGGGCAGTCTCGGCAGCCGCATGCGGCTGGTGGTCTCCGCGCTCGGCCGTCTTGCGGAGCCTGTCTGATGCTGTTCGCCCTCGCCCGGCCGCTGACGCACGACGTGTCGGTGTTCAACGTCCTGCACTACATCACCTTCCGCTCGGGCGGCGCCTGCCTGACCGCGCTGCTGCTGAGCTTCGTGATCGGCCCCGGCCTGATCCGCTGGCTGCGCCGCACCCAGCGCCAGGGCCAGCCGATCCGCGCCGACGGGCCGGCGCGGCACCTGATCGAGAAGGCCGGCACGCCGACCATGGGCGGGATGCTGATCCTGCTCGCCACCTTCGGCGCCACGGTGCTCTGGGTCGATCTGCGTAACCGCTACATCTGGGCGGTGATGGGCGTGACCTTCGGCTACGGCCTGCTCGGCTTCGTCGACGACTGGCTGAAACTGTCGCGGCACAGCCACAAGGGCCTGGCCGGGCGGCTGAAACTGATCGGTCAGGCGGCGATCGGACTGGTCGCCTCGGCCTGGATCATGCACACGACCGACGGCAACCTCGGCGACGCGCTTGCCCTGCCGGTGTTCAAGAATCTGCTGATCCCGCTCGGCTGGGGATTCCCGGCGTTCGGCGCGCTGGTGATGATGGGCAGTTCGAACGCGGTGAACCTGACCGACGGGCTGGACGGGCTGGCGATCGTGCCCTCGATCATCGCCGCCGGGGTGTTCGCGCTGATCGCCTATCTGGTCGGCAATCACGTGTTCGCCGACTACTTGCAGCTGCATCCGGTGCCCGGCGCGGGCGAGCTCGCGGTGTTCTGCTCGGCGCTGATCGGCGCCGGGCTGGGTTTCCTGTGGTTCAACGCGCCGCCGGCGGCGGTGTTCATGGGCGATACCGGCTCGCTCGCGCTGGGTGGCGCGCTGGGCGCGGTCGCGGTGGTGACCAAGAACGAGATCGTGCTGGCGATCGTCGGCGGGCTGTTCGTGGTGGAGACCGTCTCGGTCATCATCCAGGTGTTCTGGTTCAAGCGCACCGGCCAGCGCGTGTTCCTGATGGCGCCGCTGCACCACCATTTCGAGAAGAAGGGCTGGGCCGAACCCACCATCGTGATCCGGTTCTGGATCATCTCGATGATCCTCGCCCTGGTCGGGCTGGCGACGTTGAAGATCCGATGAGCGGCGCGTTCCCCCCCGACCTGTTCGCCGGCGCGCGCTTCGCGGTGGTCGGGCTCGGCCGCAACGGCCTGCCCGCCGCCCGCGCGCTCGCCGCGATGGGGGCGGATGTCGTCGCCTGGGACGATGCCCCGACCACTTCCCCCTCTCCCCCGCCAGGGGGAGAGGGAGGGGTGAGGGGGCCCGGCACGCTGATCCTGCGCAACCCGCTGGCCGCGACCGGATTCCCGTTCGATGCGCTGATCCTCTCCCCCGGCATCCCGCACCGCCTGCCGGCGCCGCACCCGGCGGCCGAGCGGGCACGCGAAGCCGGCGTGCCGATCCTGTCGGACGCCGAGCTGCTGTTCCGCGCCGTGCGCGCGGCGGGATCGGCCGCGCGCTTCGTCGGCATCACCGGCACCAACGGCAAATCCACCACCACCGCCCTGCTCGCCCACATCCTGGACGGCGCCGGCGTGCCGGTCGCGGCGGGCGGCAACCTCGGCCCGGCCGCGCTCGCCCTGCCGCTGCTGGGGGACGAGGGTGTCTATGTGCTGGAAATGTCCAGCTACATGTTGGAGCGACTCGAAACCATGCGCTTCGATGCCGCGGCGATGCTCAATCTTTCGCCCGACCACCTGGACCGGCACGGCGACATGGCGGGATACGAAACCGCCAAGCGGGCGATCTTTGCCCGCCAGACCGACGCCTGCCTCGCGGTGACGGGGATCGAGGACGCGGGCTCCCGCCGCCTCGCCGCCTGGCTCGGCACGCGTCCGGCGCGGCGCGTGACGGTCTCGGGCGACGGTTCCGGCGAGGTCCGCTGCGTGGACGGCGTGCTGACCGACGCCGCGGGAGCGCTGCTGGCGATGGCCGAGGCCCCTGCCCTGCCCGGCGCGCACAACGCGCAGAACGCGGCGGCGGCGGCGGCGATCGCCGGGTTCCTCGGCGTCGGGCGCGCGGCGATCGCGCGCGGGATCGCGCGCTTCCCGGGGCTGCCGCACCGCCAGCAGAAAGTGGCGACGATCGGCGGCGTGGCGTTCGTCAACGACAGCAAGGCCACCAACGCGGACGCCGCCGCCCGCGCGCTCGGCTGCTATCCGCGCCTCGTGTGGATCGCCGGCGGACAGGCCAAGGCGGGCGGCATCGCCGCGCTGGCGCCGTTCTTCCCGCGCATCGCCTTCGCGCTGCTGATCGGGCGCGATGCGCCGGTCCTGGCCGAGACCCTCGCCGCCGCCGGCGTGGCGCACCGTATCGCCGGCACGCTGGAAGCCGCGGTGCCGGAAGCCTTCGCGCAGGCAAGCGCGCGCGCCGCGCCGGTGGTGCTGCTCTCGCCCGCCTGCGCCAGCTTCGACCAGTTCTCCGGCTTCGAGGCGCGCGGCGAGCGGTTCGCCGCTCTCGCCGCGCGCCTCGAGGCCGCCCCGTCCGCCACGCACAGCCAGGGGGAGGCGGCCTGATGCCGGTCTCGCGTGCCGATAACTCCGTCCTGGGCCGCTGGTGGTGGACCGTCGATCGCTGGACGCTCGGCGCCATCGGGGTGCTGCTCGGCTTCGGCTACATCCTGGTGCTGGCCTCCAGCCCGTCGGTGGCGGAACGGCTGGGCGACGGGCGCGACACGCTGATCATCAAGCAGGTCCTGTTCCTGGCGATCGGCGGGCTGACCGTCATCGGCGTGTCGTTGCTGTCCCCGCGCGACATCCGCCGGCTCGCCTTGGCGGGCGGCCTGGTCGCGCTGCTGATGACGGCGGCGACGCTGGTGATCGGCGTGCAGATCCTGGGCGCGCGGCGCTGGATCGCGCTGCCGGGTTTCGCCGTGCAGCCGAGCGAGTTCCTCAAGCCCTGCTTCGCCGTGGTCACCGCCTGGTTGCTGGCGGAATCAAAGCGCACCGCGCGGTTCCCCGGTGGGCTGATCGCCGGCGGGATCTACCTGCTGATCGTGCTGCTGCTGAAGGAGCAGCCGGACGTGGGCATGACCGCGGTCATCACCGCGGTGCTGTTCGCCCAGTTCTTCATCGACGGGCTCAACCTGTTCTTCGTCGCGGTCGGCGTGGTGCTGATGGGCGCCGGCGCGGTCGGCGCCTATCTGATGTTCGCCCATGTGCAGGCGCGGGTGGCCGAATTCCTGCACCCGCACGGGGCCAACACCTATCAGGTCACCACCGCGCTGGAGGCGTTCGGCAACGGCGGGTTGCTGGGGCGCGGCCCGGGCGAGGGGCGGATCAAGGACATCCTGCCCGACGCGCATGCCGATTTCGTGTTCGCGGTGGCCGGGGAGGAATTCGGCCTGATCGTCTGCGCCATCATCATCGCGGTGTTCGCCTTCATCGTGCTGCGCGGGCTGCTGCGGCTGCTGTCCGAGACCGACCGTTTCACCCTGCTCGCGTGCAGCGGACTGCTGGTGGGGTTCGGCTTGCAGGCTTTCGTCAACATGGCCTCCTCGCTGGAACTGATCCCCACCAAGGGGATGACGCTGCCGTTCATTTCCTATGGCGGCTCCTCGGTGATGGCGGTGGCGCTGGGGATCGGCATGCTGCTCGCGCTTACCCGACGGCGCGCGCGCGGAGACGGATCATGAGGGGCTGGCGATGAGGGGCTGGCGATGAGGGGGCCGGCGGTGCGCCCGGTGGTGATCGCGGCCGGCGGGACCGGCGGACACCTGTTCCCGGCCGAGGCGCTGGCGGCGGAACTCGTCCGCCGCGGCTTGCGCGTGGTGCTGATGACCGACGCGCGCTCCGGCGCGCTCGGCAGCCCGACGCTGGCGGCGCGGGAACGCTATGTGCTGCCGGGCGCGGGCCTGGCCGGTCGCGGCCCCTGGCGCGCGGCGCGGGCGCTGGTGGCGCTGGCGTCCGGCGTGGTGCGCGCGCGCACGCTGCTGGCGCGGCTGGACGCGACGGCGGTGGTCGGGTTCGGCGGCTATCCCTCGGTGCCGCCGGTGCTGGCGGCGCGGCTGCTGCGCAACGGACCGCCGGTGGTGCTGCATGAGCAGAACGCGGTGCTGGGCCGGGCGAACCGCTTCCTGGCGCGCCACGCCGCCTGTCTGGCGCTGAGCTTCGCCGCCACGACCCGCGTGCCCGAGGGCGTGGCCACCGAGGTCACCGGCCTGCCGGTGCGCCCGGCGCTCGCGGCGCTGTTCGATGCCGGCTACGCGGCGCCGGAACCGGAGGGACGGCTGCGCCTGCTCGTGCTCGGCGGCTCGCTCGGCGCGCGCGTGTTCAGCGACGTGGTGCCGGAAGCGCTCGCGGCGCTGCCGGAAGCATTGCGGACCCGGCTCGATGTCGTGCAGCAATGCCGGGCGGAGGATCTGGACCGGGTGCGCGCCGCCTACGCCGCCTCCGGCATCGCCGCCGAGCTCGCGCCGTTCTTCGCCGATGTCGCGGCGCGGCTGGCCGGGGCGCATCTGGTGATCGCGCGCGCCGGGGCATCGACGGTGGCGGAACTGGCCGTGGCGGGCAGGCCGGCGCTTCTGGTGCCGCTGCCGGGCGCGATCGACGATCACCAGCAGGCGAACGCGCTGGCGCTGGTGGCGGCCGGCGGCGCGGAGGCGATTTCCCAGCCCGACTTCACCGCCGCGCGGCTGAGCGCGGAACTCGCCGCCCTGCTCGGCGCGCCGGTGCACCTGCGCGACATGGCGGCGGCGGCGCGCGGCGCCGCGGCGGCGGACGCGGCGCGGCGGCTCGCCGATCTGGTCTGCTCCTTCTCGCGCGCGGAGGCGGGCGCCACGGCCGCGCCGCGCGCCGGAGACCGCGCATGAGAGCCCTGCCGCTGTCGATCGGCACGATCCATTTCGTCGGCATCGGCGGCATCGGCATGTCGGGCATCGCCGAGGTGCTGCACACGCTCGGCTACAGCGTGCAGGGCAGCGACATCGCCGAGTCCGCCAATGTGCGCCGGCTGCGCGAGGCCGGCATCCCGGTCGCCATCGGCCACGACGCGGCGAATCTGGGCGCCGCCCAGGTGGTGGTGGTGTCCTCGGCGGTGAAGCGCGACAACCCGGAAGTGCTGGCGGCGCGCGCGCGGTTCATTCCGGTGGTGCGGCGCGCGGAGATGCTGGCCGAGCTGATGCGGCTGAAATGGTCGATCGCGGTCGGCGGCACGCACGGCAAGACCACCACCACCAGCCTGATCGCCGCGGTGCTGGAAACCGCGAAGCTCGATCCCACAGTGATCAACGGCGGCATCGTCAACGCCTACGGGTCGAACACCCGCATGGGCGCGGGCGAGTGGATGGTGGTGGAGGCCGACGAGAGCGACGGATCGTTCCTGCGCCTGCCCGCGGTGATCGCGGTGGTCACCAACATGGACCCCGAGCATCTCGATCACTGGGGCACGCCGGAGGCGATGGTCGCCGCCTACGACCAGTTCGTCGGCAACATCCCGTTCTACGGCTTCGCCGTGCTGTGCCTCGATCATCCGGCGGTGCAGGAGATGATCCCGCGCCTGTCGGACCGGCGCATCATCACCTACGGGTTCAGCCCGCAGGCCGACGTGCGGGCCGAGCGGGTGATCCCCGATCCGCGCGGCGTGACGTTCGAGGTGACGGTCTCCGACCGCATCCACAACCGCTCCCGCCGCATGGGGCCGTTCCGGTTGCCGATGCTCGGCAACCACAACGTGCAGAACGCCCTGGCGGCGGTGGCGATCGGCGTCGAGATGATGATCGACGACGACACGCTGCGTAGCGCCTTCGCCGCTTTCCGCGGCGTGAAGCGGCGCTTCACCAAGACCGGCGAGGCCGGCGGCATCACCATCATCGACGACTACGGCCACCATCCGGTGGAGATCGCCGCGGTGCTGAAGGCGGCGCGCCAGTCGGGGGCCCAGAACGTGATCGCGGTGGTGCAGCCGCACCGCTACACGCGGCTCCATTCGCTGTTCGCCGAGTTCTGCACCTGCATGAACGACGCCGGCACGGTGATCGTGGCCGATGTCTATCCGGCCGGCGAGGCACCGATCCCGGGCGTCAACCGCGACGCGCTGGTGGAGGGGCTGCGCGCGCGCGGCCACCGCTCGGTGGTGCCGCTGCCGTCCCCCGGGCGGCTGGCCGAGATGGTGTTCGCGATCGCCCGGCCGGGCGACATCGTGGTCTGCCTGGGCGCGGGCAACATCACCCAATGGGCGGGGACGCTGCCGGGCGAACTGGCCGCGTTGCAGACCGCGGCCGGCAAGCGCGCGGGGTCGGCGGCATGAGCGCGGCGATGGCTCTTTCCGCACCCGATCTGCCGCCGTTGCGCGGACGGATGCAGCGGGACGCGGCGCTGGCGCCCACCACCTGGTTCCGCGTGGGCGGCCCGGCGGAGGCGCTGGTGCGGCCGGCGGATGCCGCCGATCTCGCCGCCTTCCTGGCCGCGCTGCCGCCCGACTGGCCGGTGCAGGTGCTCGGCGCCTGCTCCAACGTGATCCTGCGCGACGGCGGGCTGCCGGGCGTGACGATCCGGCTGGCGCGCGGCTTCACGGCAATCGTGACCGAAGCCGACGGCGTGATCGCCGGCGCCGGCGCGCTCGATGTGACGGTGGCGGAACACGCCGCGCGCGCGGGGCTGGCGGGGCTCGAGTTCCTGTCCGGCATTCCCGGCACGATCGGCGGCGCGGTGGCGATGAACGCCGGCGCCTATGGCAGCGAGACCGCCGATTGCCTGGACTGGGCGGAGATTGTTTCCCGCGACGGCCAGGCGCTGCGCCTGTCCGCGGCCGATCTGGCGTTCGCCTATCGCCACGCGCATCTGCCGCATGGCGCGGCGGTGGTGCGCGCCCGGCTGCGCGCCCGGCCCGACCTGCCGGCGGCGATCGCCGCGCGCATGGACGCGATCCGCGCCGCGCGGGAAGCCAGCCAGCCGATCCGCGCCCGCACCGGCGGATCGACCTTCCGCAATCCGCCGGCGCAGAAGGCCTGGGAACTGATCGCCGCCGCCGGCTGCCGCGGCCTGACCCGCGGCGCGGCGATGGTGTCGGAAAAACACTGCAACTTCCTGATCAACACCGGCGCCGCGACCGCGGCCGATCTGGAGGGGCTGGGCGAGGAGGTCCGCCGGCGCGTGCGCGAGGCGACAGGGGTCACGCTCGAATGGGAAATCCGCCGCCTCGGCCTGCCGTCCGGGCGCCCGGCGGGCAAGCCGGAGCCGGTGGCATGACCCGCGTCGCCGTCCTGTATGGCGGGATCTCCGCCGAGCGCGAGGTGAGCCTCGCCTCCGGCGCGGCGGTGATCGGCGCGCTGCGCGAGGCGGGGTTCGAGGTGACGCCGATCGAGGTGACCGACGACGCGCGCGCCCTGATCGCCGCGCTGACACCGGCGCCGGATGCGGTGTTCAACGCGCTGCACGGACGTTTCGGCGAGGACGGCACGATCCAGGGCGTGCTCGACTGGCTGGCGATCCCCTACACCCATTCCGGCGTGCGCGCCTCCGCCCTGGCGATGGACAAGACCGCCGCAAAGACGATCTTCGCCGCCGCCGGCCTGCCGGTGCCGCTCGGCCGGCTGGTCGGGCGGGACGAACTCGCCGCCGCCGATCCGCTGCCGCTGCCCTATGTGGTCAAGCCACCGAACGAGGGATCCTCGGTGGGCGTGGAGATCGTGCGCATCGGCGACAACCGCCGCGCCGAGATCGCGCGGACCTGGCGCTACGGCCGCGCCGCGCTGGTGGAAGAATACATCCCCGGCCGCGAGCTCACCGTGGGCGTGCTGGAGGACCGCGCCCTGGCGGTGACCGAGATCATCGCCCAGGCCGCCGGTTTCTATAATTACGAGTCGAAATACGCCGACGGCGGCTCGCGCCACCTGATCCCGGCGCCGGTCGATGCCGCGATCTACGGACGCGCGCTGGAGATGGCGGTGGCGGCGCATCGCGCGCTGGGGTGCCGCGGCGCGAGCCGGGCGGATTTCCGCTACGACGAAACCGCCGGCCCACCCGGCCGGCTGGTGCTGCTGGAAGTGAACACCCAGCCCGGCCTGACGCGCACCTCGTTGCTGCCGGAACAGGCGGCGCATTGCGGCATGGGGTTCCCCGCGCTGTGCGCCTGGATGGTGGAACGCGCCGCATGCCGGGCGGGGGAATGAAGATGGCCCGCGCGCCGCGCAACTCGATCAACGACCGGCCGGGGCGGCTCCGGCTGGCGCTCCGCCGCCAGCGCTGGCTGCTGCGGCCGGCCGGCTGGGGCGCGTTCACCACCCTCGCGGTGCTGGCCGGCATCGTGCTGCTGCATTCGGCCGCGCCCGGCGGCGCGCTGGCGCGGCTGCAGGCCGCCCTCGGGCGCGATGCGGCGGCGGGCGGGATGCGGGTCGCGCATATCGTGGTCGAGGGCCGCGCCAACACGCCCGAGCCGGTGCTGCGCGCCGCGCTCGGGGTGCAGAAGGGCGATCCGATCATGGGCTTCTCGATCAGCGCGGCGGAAGCCCGGATCGAGCGTCTGTCCTGGGTCGATCGCGCGACGGTGGAGCGGAGGCTGCCGGGCACCATCGTGGTGCGGCTGCACGAGCGCCGCCCGTTCGCGGTCTGGCAGGACCACGGGCATTTCACCCTGATCGACCGCGCCGGCAATGTCGTGACCAGCCGCAACGTGGCCGATTTCCGCGCCCTGCCGCTGGTGGTGGGGCCCGGCGCGCCGCAAGCGGCGGCGCGGCTGATCGATGCGCTGAACAATCAACCGGCGCTGGCCGCGCAGGTGGCGGCGATGGTGCGGGTCGGCGAGCGGCGTTGGAACTTGCAGATGAAATCGGGCACCGTGGTGCGCTTGCCGGAGGGCCACGCGGTGGCGGCGATTACCCGTCTGGTGGCGCTGCAAGCCCGGTTCGCCCTGCTCGACCGGCCGCTGCATTTCATCGACATGCGGCTGCCCAGCATGCTGGTGCTGCGCCCGATCGACGCGGCGGCGCAAACCCCGGACGGCAAGCCGGCCCCGCGCAAGCCGGGCAAATCCACATGAGCGGAGCGAAGCGATGAACGACATGGCGCGTCGCGTGCTGCCGCCCCCGGGTGGCGGAACCGAGGAAACGCCGCGGCCGCGCACCGGCCGCAGCGGACCGTTCGGCGTGCTGGACATCGGCAGCACCAAGGTCGTGTGCCTGATCGGCCGCCAGGAGAGCGACGGGCGGCTGCGCGTGCTCGGCTTCGGCTGGCATCGCGGCAAGGGCGTGCGCGGCGGCGGCGTGGTCGATCTGGAAGAAGCCGAGCGTGCCATCCGCGCCGCCGTCGGCCAGGCCGAGGACATGGCCGATACAAGGCTGCGCGCGGTGACGGTGAACCTCACCTGCGGGCAGCCGGAAAGCCGGCTGTTCAACGTGCAATGGCCGGTCGGCAGCGCCGGCGGCGGCGGGCGGGCGGTGGAGGAGCAGGACATCCGCCGCATCGTCGCCGAGGGCCGCGCGCGCGCCGAGGGCAACGGGCGCGAGACGATCCACGCGCTGCCGCTGTCGTTCTCGGCCGACGACACCGATGGGGTGGCGGATCCGCGCGGACTGTTCTGTTCCACGCTCACCGCGCGGCTGCACGTGATCGACGCCGCCACCAGCGCGCTGCGCTCGCTCGGCGCCTGCGTCGCGCGCTGCGACCTCGATATCGCCGAACTCGTTTCCGCGCCGATGGCCGCCGGGATGGCGGTGCTGGTGGAGGACGAGCGCGAGCTCGGCGCCACCGTGATCGACATGGGCGGCGGCACCACCGGCATGGCGGTGTTCGCCGAGGGCCAGCTGCTGCACACCGCGCAACTGCCGGTGGGCGGCGCGCACGTCACCAACGACCTCGCCCGGCTGCTGTCCACGCCGGTGGCGCATGCCGAGCGGCTGAAGACGCTGTATGGCAGCACCGCCGCCTCCCCGGACGACGAGCGCGAGCTGTTGCCGGTGCCGCTGGTCGGCGAGGAGGAGCACCAGATCGCCAAGGTGCCGCGCAGCATGCTGGTGAGCATCATCCGCCCGCGCATCGAGGAAACCTTCGAACTGGTGAAGGAGCGGCTGGAACAATCCGGCCTGTCGCGCGCCGCCGGCAACCGGGTGGTGCTGACCGGCGGCGCCTGCCAGCTGGGCGGGGTGCGGGAAATGGCCGCGGCGATCCTGGGCCGCCAGGTGCGGCTCGGCCGGCCGGGCGCGCTGGGCGGGCTGGCGGACGCCGCCTCCGGCCCCGGCTTCGCCACCGCGGCCGGGCTGCTCGCCTGGGCCGCCGGCGAGGGCCGCACGATGCAGGATATCGATTTCGAGACGGCGCAGCCGGCCGGTCTGCTGCGCCGCATCGTCACATTTCTGAAGGATCGCGTCTGATGGACGCACCTTCGCCCTTGCTCCGAATCGCGGACAAGGAGTCAAACAACACGCTCGGTCCGGGGGACATATCGCCATGACGCTCAACCTGACGATTCCGCAGCAGATGCACACCGACTTCACGCCCCGGATCACCGTGATCGGGGTCGGTGGCGGCGGCACCAACGCCGTGGACAACATGATCGCCGCCAATCTCCAGGGCGTCGATTTCGTGGTGGCCAACACCGACGCGCAGCAGTTGATGCACTCGCGCGCCGACCGCCGCATCCAGCTCGGCCCGCACATCACGCAGGGACTGGGCGCCGGCGCGAAGCCGGAGATCGGCAAGGCGGCGGCCGAGGAGGCCTCCGACGAGCTGTACCGGCACCTGGACGGCGCGCACATGGTGTTCATCACCGCCGGCATGGGCGGCGGCACCGGCACCGGCGCGGCGCCGGTGATCGCGAAGATGGCCCGCGAGCGCAACATCCTCACCGTCGGTGTGGTCACCAAGCCGTTCACCTTCGAGGGCGTGCGCCGCGCCCGCTGCGCCGACCAGGGGATCGAAGAACTGCAGCAGTGGGTCGATACGCTGATCGTGATCCCGAACCAGAACCTGTTCAGGATGGCGAACGACCGCACCACCTGGAAGGACGCCTTCAAGATGGCGGACCAGGTCCTCTACATGGGCGTGCGCGGCGTCACCGACCTGATGATGGCGCCCGGCCTGGTGAACCTCGACTTCGCCGATATCCGCACCGTGATGGCGGAGATGGGCAAGGCGATGATGGGCACCGGCGAGGCGGACGGGGAGAACCGCGCCATCCGCGCCGCCGAGGCCGCAATCAACAACCCGCTGCTGGAAGACACCTCGATGGCCGGGGCGCGCGGCCTGCTGATCAACATCACCGGCGGCGACGACATGACGCTGTTCGAGGTCGATCAGGCCGCCAACCGCATCCGCGAGGAAGTGGACGAGGACGCCAACATCATCTTCGGCTCGGCGATCGACGAGAGCCTGACCGGGCGCGTGCGCGTATCGGTGGTGGCGACCGGCATCGACACGCCGCATCGCGCCGAGGCGCAACGCCCGCGCCTGGTCGCGGTCGGCGGCAGCGCGGCGATGGCGGCCGACGACACGATCCATGCCGCGCCGGCGTCCGGCCCGCAGCAGATCCTCACCGGCGCGATCGAGGCTGCCCAGGGCTTCGCGGTCCCGCCGCACACGACGCCCCATGCGGCGCCGCATGCCGGCGGGATGGCGCCCCCGCCCCCGCAGCCGCAGCCGCACGCGCTGTCGGGCGCCGGGTTGCGCCGCTCCGCCCCGCTCACGCCGCCCCCTTCCGGCGAGCTGCACGGGGAGCCAGCCTATCAGACCACGCATCCCGCTGCCCCCCCCTCCGGGCACCAGCCGGCGGCCGATCCGGCGGCCCCGCGGCCGACCGGCCTGCGCCCGCGTTCCGGCCTGTTCGCCGAGCCGTCGCGCCCGCAGGCCGCCGCGCCGACCCCGCCCGAGGCGCCGCGCCACAGCCTGTTCGGCAACGTGACCGGCCTGCTGCGCCGGCGTGCCGCGCCCGCCGGCACGCCGCAGCCCGCCGCGCCGGAGGCGATGCGCCGCGATCCGGCTGCCGAACCGCGGCCCGAGCCGCGCCCCTCGGTGCATCCGGTCGGCGGCGAGGACATGGGGCTCGAGATCCCCACCTTCCTGCGCCGCCAGTCGTCCTGAACCGCCGCCTCCGCTGCAGCGCAAAAACAGTCGTTCTATCAACTGGTTACGGCGTAACACTCAGAAATAAAGCTTGACTGGCGCGGACCGCGGGCCACCCCTAGCTTGGGGTGGCCCGATTCGTTTCCGGGCATCGCGCACGGGCACTTCGTTTTTGGCCCCGCCCCGACGCTGCCGAAGGATGCCGCCACCGATGGACGGACTGCCGCTCTCCCTGCTTCCGATCGATGCCCGTCAGGTTGATGGCCGTCAGGTTGTTGCCCGTC
>JAJZVS010000068.1 GCA_021845555.1 Pseudomonadota bacterium | reverse complement strand
CTGGTGAACGCAAGGCTGTCGGTGATCGGCCGGCTGCCGGCGCCACCGGCCGCCGTCGTGTCGGACCGCGCCACGGCTGCGCCCTCGCCGGCTCCCGCGCCCACCCCCGCGCCCGCCCCCGCGCCCGCCCCCGCGCCCGCCCCCGCGCCCGCCCCCCGGGGAAGCCGCAAGCTGTTCCTGGACGCGCCGGCGGGGGGGGCGGCGGGGTGGGTGCAGGCCGCGGTCTTCGATTTCGCCGATCTCGCCCCCGGCCAGCGCCTGTCTGGCCCGGCCCTGGTCGAATCCGAAACCACCACCGTGCTGCTGCGCCCCGGCGAGGCCGGGCGGTTCGACGCCGCCGGCTGGCTGGCGATCGCGGTCCCCGCGCCATGACGCCGCCCCCGCCCGGCGGCGTGTGCGCCCTGGTGCTGGCGGGCGGCGGGGCGCGCCGGCTGGGCGGCGGGGACAAGCCGTTGCTGGCGCTCGGCGGCCGGCCGTTGCTCGCGCATGTGCTGGCGCGGCTTGGGGCGGCGGCGAACATGCCGATCGCGCTGAGCGCCAATGGCGATCCGGCCCGTTTCGCCCGCTTCGGCCTGCCGGTGCTGGACGACGGGGCGTTCGCCGGGCAGGGGCCGCTGGCCGGCGTGCTGGCCGGGCTCGACTGGGCGGCGGGGCGCGGTGCGGACACCTTGCTGACGGTGCCGGGCGACACCCCGTTCATCCCGTGCGATCTCGCCGCACGTCTGGCGCCGGCCCCGTCCTGCGCCGCCAGCGGCGGCCGGGTGCATCACCTGGTGGCGCTGTGGCCGGTCGCGGCCCGCGCGGCGCTGCGGTGCCGCCTGGCCGCCGACGGTCCGCGCAGCGTCGCCGCCTTCGCCGCGGTCCTCGGCCTGCGCGCCGTGGCGTTTGCCGCCGCGGACCAGCCGTGCGATCCGTTCCTGAACGTCAACACGCCGGAGGATCTCGCGAGCGCCCGGCGCATGCTGGATCGGGCCGGGGAGAACGCACACAGATGAACAAGACGGTGGCGATCGGCGGGCTCGGGGCCATCGGCCTGCCGCTGGCCCGCGCGCTGGACGGGGGCGCGATCGAAGGGCTGCGGCTGGTCGCCGTCGCCGCCCGCGACCCGGCGCGCGCGCGCGAGCGCGTGGCGGGGTTCCAGACCCCGCCCGAGGTGGTGCCGCCCGAGGGGTTGGCGGTGGCGGATATCGTGGTCGAAGCCGTGCCCGCCGCGGCGTTCCTGTCGATCGCCGAGCCGGCGATCACGGCCGGGCGCGTGTTCGTGCCGGCGTCGGTCGGCGCGCTGCTGGTGCGCATGGACCTGGTGCTCCGGGCGCGCGAGACCGGCGCGCGGATTATCGTGCCCACCGGGGCGCTGCTCGGCCTGGATGCCGTGCGCGCCGCCGCGGAAGGCCCGGTCGAGAGCGTGACGCTGGAAACCCGCAAGCCGCCGGGAGGGCTGGAGGGCGCACCCTATCTGCGCCAGCACGGCATCGACCTCGCCGGCCTGACCGAACCGCGCCGGGTGTTCGCCGGCACGGCGCTGGCCGCCACCGCCGGGTTCCCCGCCAACGTGAACGTCGCGGCGGCGCTGGCGCTGGCCGGGATCGGGCCGGTGCGGACCAGGGTGGAGATCTGGGCGGACCCTGGGGTGGATCGCAATATTCACACGATCCGGGTGGAAGCCGAGGCGGCGCGCTTCACCATGACGATCGAGAACGTCCCGAGCGCCGAGAACCCGCGCACCGGCCGGCTGACCGCGCTGTCGCTGCTGGCCTGCCTGCGCGGGCTCGTGTCGGTGTTGAAGGTCGGCAGCTGACCCCCACCGCTTTCCAGGAGACAACGCCATGCCCGTGATCCGTGCCGCCACCCGCGCCACCCGCATCGCCGCTCCCGCGCAGTTCACCGGCGCGGTGTTCAACGACGAGGTCGTCGCCCCCACCGCGCCGTCGCGGCTGCGCGCCTCGGTGGTCTCCTTCGCGCCCGGTGCGCGCACCGCCTGGCACGCGCATCCGGTGGGCCAGACGCTGTATTGCCTGTCCGGCGTCGGCCGGGTGCAGTTCGCCGGCGAGACGGTGCAAGACCTGCACCCCGGCGATACGGTGGTGATCCCGCCCGATGTCCGCCACTGGCACGGCGCCGCGCCCGACCGGCTGTTCTCCCACCTGGCGATGTCGGAGACGACGGCCGACGGCGGCTCGACCCGGTGGTTCGAGCATGTGAGCGATACGGAATACGCCGCGCCTGTGCGATAAGACCGGCGACCGCCCGGAAACGGGCAGGCGGTCCGGCCGGTGGGGTCCGGCCGGTGGGGGCTGGCCGGTGGGGGCTGGTCAGTGAAAGGACGGCGGCGATGGCGTGGCTGTTCCTGGTGCTCGCGCTCTGGGCTGGGCTCGTGGAGTTGCACTCGGGCACGTTCTACCTCGCCGCGGTGGCCGTTGCGGCGATGATCGCCGCCGTCGCCGGCATCTGGGTGCGCGGCGATCTGTTGCCGTTCGTCTTTCTGCTCGCCTCCGCCGCCATGCTGCCGCCCGCCATGTATGCGCGCCGCCGCCTCGCTCGCCGGCGCGGCCTGGCCGATTTCGATATCGGCCAGGAGGTCACGGTGCTCGAAGTCCCGCCGGGACATGACAGGCTGATCGTTTCCCACCGCGGCAGCCGGTGGGATGCGGTGCTCGACTCCGGCCCGACGCCGGAAGCCGGCGATCTCGCCGTCATCCTTCGCAAGGACGGCAGTCTGCTCCATCTCGCCACCCGGCCCGGCGCCTCGCGCCCGGCGCAACCGGAGTCCGCCGCATGAGCGAATCCCTCGCCTCGCTGATCGTCATCGTCCTTCTGCTGCTGTTCGCCTTCTCGGTGCTGCGCTCGGCGCTGCGCATCGTGCCGCAGCAGCAGGCCTGGCTGGTGGAGCGGCTCGGCAAGTTCCATCGCGTGCTCGGGCCGGGACTCAATTTCGTCGCCCCGTTCCTCGATCGGGTGGCGTATCGCTTCGACACGCGCGAAATGCCGACCGAGGTGGCGCCGCAGGTCTGCATCTCGCTCGACAACACCACGCTGACGGTGGACGGATTTCTCTATCTGCAGATCACCGATCCGGTGAAGGCGGCCTACGGATCGTCCAGCCCGATGAACGCGGCGATGCAGCTGGCGCAGACCACGATGCGATCGGAGATCGGCAAGCTGCACCTCGATCAGGCGCTGTCCTCGCGCCAGTTGCTGAACACCGCGGTGGCGACCTCGGTCGACGAGGCGGCGGTGAACTGGGGCATCAAGGTGCTGCGCTACGAAATCAAGGACATCACCCCGCCGGCCGAAATTCTGCACGCGATGGAATTGCAGATCACCGCCGAGCGCGAGAAGCGGGCGACGATCGCGCGGTCGGAAGGCCAGCGCCAGCAGCAGATCAACACCTCGGAAGGTCAGCGCCAGCAGGAGATCAACATCGCCGACGGCCGCCGCCAGGCCGAGGTGCTGCGCGCCGAAGGCGAGGCGAAGGCGATCGAGCTGGTGGCGACGGCCACCGCCGCGGCGATCCGCACCATCGGCGACGCGGCGGTGACCGACGGCGGGATGGCCGCGTTGCAGATGCAGCTGGCGAAGGATTTCATCGGCCAGTGGGGCAATCTGGCGAAGGCGGGCACGACGCTGATCGTGCCGGCCGATCTCGGTAATATCGGCGCGATCGTGGGCACCGCGCTGCGCATGGTGCAGACCGAGCCGCGCACGCCGCCGCGCCCCGGTGGGCCAGTCTCGGGCGGACCTGCGCCGGGCGGCTCGGTGCCGTCGGTCGGGTAGGGGAACACGCCGGCGGCTCGGCGCGCGCCCTCAACCCGGCGCGCGCTCGCGGATGCCGAGCGCGTCGAGCGTCGCGCCGATCGCCGCCACCGCCGCGCGCATGTCCTCGGGCGTCAGCGCGCCGATGCAGCCGATGCGAAAGCTGGGGCGCGGGGTGTTATAGAAATTGCTGACGAGGAACCCGCGCCGCTTCAGCGCCGCGACGAACGCCTGCAGATCCCACGCCGGGTCCGCCGGCGCGTGGACGTTCAGCACGATCGGCCCCTGCGCCGCCTCCGGCAGGCAGAGCGAAAGACCGAGCCCCCGCATCCCCGCCGACAGCACGCGCAGATTGGCCTGGTAGCGGGCCAGCCGCGCCGGCTGCCCGCCTTCCGCGTCGAACAGGTCGAGCGCCACCGACAGCGCGTTCAGCACCTGGATCGGCGGGGTGAACCGCGCCAGCCCGGTGCCGCCCCGGCGTGCATGGGCGAGCACGTCGGCGAGGTCGAACGACCAGCTCTCCGCCCGCCCCGCGCCGGCCTCCAGCCGCTCGGCACGGGCCACCACGAAGGCGGCGCCGGGCACGCCTTCCAGGCATTTGTTGGCGGTGAACAGCACCGCGTCGAGCTCCGGCTGGGCCTCCATATCGAGCGGCAGGGCACCGAAGGCCGACACCGCGTCCAGGATCAGCCGCCGCCCGCAGGCGCGCACGGCGGCGCCGATCGCCAGCGGGTCGTGCACCACGCCGGTGCCGGTCTCGCTATAGACGAGGCCGACATGGGAGATCGCCGGATCGGCGCGCAGCACGGCGGCGACCGCCGCGGCATCGGCCGGCGCGTCGGCCGGAATGGGCAGGACCACCGGCACCCGTCCGGCGGCGCGTGCCAGGTGCTCCATCCGCTCGCCATAGGCGCCGCTCATCGGGATCAGCAGCTTGCCGCCCGGCGGGAGCAGGCTGCGGATGGCCGCCTCGATCACGAAATGCCCGCAGCCGGGCAGCGCCAGCGTGACGTGCGTGCCGTCCCGCCCGCCGGCGATCGCACGCAGACGCGTGCCGAGGCCGGTGTAGAGCGGCAGCGTGTCCGGGTCCCAGGGCGCGAGATCGACGGCGAGCGCCGCGCGCACCGCCGCCTGGGTCGTCACCGGGCCGGGGATCAGGAGTTTCATGGCGGCGATTTCGTTGTGCGGCAGGGGGAGAGAGCCGGTCAGCGCCGCTGGTGCAGCACGCAGACCAGGGTGAACAGGCGCCGCGCGGTGGGGAAGTCGATCGCGATCTTGCCGGCGAGGCGCTCGCGCAGCAGCCGCGCCCCCTCGTCGTGCAGGCCGCGGCGGCCCATGTCGATCGCCTGGATGCGCTGCTCGCGGCCTTCCTCGACCGCCTTCATGTGGCTGTCCACCAGCAGCTGGTAATCCTTGATGAGACCACGGAACGGGCCGAGGGCGAGGCCCACGCCGGCCAGCGGCTCGTCGTCGGCGCGGCGGATGTCGAACAGCAGCCGGCCGTTCTGGATCGACAGATGCAGCACGAAGGGGCCGGGCTCCGCGGGTCCGGGGCCGACCGCGGGCGCGAAACTGTTTTCCGCCGCCAAATCCGCCACCGCCTGCGCCCGGTCCGCCTCGATCAGCGGCGAGAGGAAGGCGTGGGCGTCTCCGGTCAGCTCCACGCGGACCAGGCGCGCAAGCGGCGGACTGGTCGCGACCTGGGTCATTTCGGGCCGGGGTCAGGGCGGGGCGCGGATTTCAGCATGCCCATGCTGAGCATCAGTCCGACCGTGCCCCCCTTCACCGGACGCATCAGGCCGAGCGCGACGAACAGCGTGAGCGGCAGGAAGATCGCCGACAGCATCAGCGTGGAGGGGTTGCCGTAGTTCTGCACGATGATAAGCGCCGGCACGATGATGTGGCCGGTGATCAGCACGGTGAAATAAGGCGGCGCGTCGTCGGCGCGCACCAGGCCGAGCGGGGTGCCGCAGGCGCTGCATTCCGGCACCACGCGCAGGAAGCCATTGAACAGATGGCGATGCCCGCAGGCGGGACAGCGCCCCAGCAGGCCGCGCCCGATCGCGGTGGCGAGCGGCGGTACCGGCCAGGGCGGGACCGGGACGGTGCGATCCGGCTCCCATCGTGCGGCGGACATGGCGGTTCCTTCTGCGATGCAGCAAATTCCGGCCGCAGACATAGCGCGGGCGCGGCGGGAAAACCACCCTGACGCGCGCATGCCGCAGCGGCGGTGGGGAACCTTGCGGCCCGTCGGGCGGGTTGCCTGCTGGCGGCCGCGGGCTATCCTGCGGTTGCCCTGCCGCCAGGCTCCCTGGCCCCTGGCCCCTTGGCCCCTGCCCCTGACCCCTGGCCCCTTGGCCCTACGAGCGGAGACCGGCCGCATGACCGTCGAGCGTATCGGGATCATCCTCAACGGTGCCACCGGGGGCCTCGCCACCGCCCAGCACCTGCCCGCCCTGCTGGCGATGCGGGCCGAGGGCGGCCTGCCGCTCGCCGACGGTCGGCGCGTGCTGCCGGACCCGATCCTGCTCGGCCGCTCCGCCGACAAGCTGCGCCGGCTGGCGGCGGCGAGCGGGATCGAGCGCTGGAGCACCGCGCTCGAAGCGGCGCTCGCCAACCCCGACGACACGATCTTCTTCGACGCCGCCGCCACCGGCGGGCGGCACGCGGTGCTGACCCGCGCCATCGCCGCCGGCAAGCACGTCTATTCCGAAAAGCCGATCGCCGAGACGCTCGACCAGGCGTTGGACCTCGCGCGGGCGGCCGATCGCGCCGGCATCCGCCACGGCACGGTGCAGGACAAGGTGTTCCTGCCCGGTTTCCGCAAGCTCGGCGCGCTGCGCGCCAGCGGCTGGTTCGGGCGCATCCTGGAAGCGCGGCTGGAAAGCAGCCGCTGGGTGTTCGACGGGGCGCGCGTGCCGGCCAACCGCCCGAGTTGGAACTACCGCAAGCGCGACGGCGGCGGCGTCGTGCTCGATATGTTTCCGCACTGGCGCTACATGCTGGACCAGCTGGTGGGCGAGGTGCGGGCGGTCTCCTGCACCACCCGCACGCATATCCCAAGCCGGCTGGACGAATCGGGCGCTCCCTACGCGCCGGATGTCGAAGATGCTGTGTTCGCGCAGTTCGAGCTGGAAGGCGGCATCCTGGCCAGCGTGAACACCTCCTGGTGCTCGCGCGTCCGGCGCGAGGACGCGATGATCCTGCAAGTGGACGGCACCGAAGGCTCCGCCGTCGCCACCGCGCAGGAGTGCTGGATCCAGCCGGATGCCGCGACGCCGCTGGCCTCGATGGCGGTCGATGCCGGCCAGCGCCAGGATTACCGCGCGCAATGGGTGGCGGTGCCTGACCGCGGGCCGCGGATCAACAGCTACCGCGCCGGCTGGGAAGCGTTCCTGCGCCACGTGCTGGACGGCGCGCCATTCGCCTCCCCGCTGCTGGCCGGGGCCAAGGGGGTGCAACTGGCCGACCTCGCTTATCGGAGCCATCGGGAGCGGCGCTGGATCGAGGTGCCGACGCTCGCGCTCTGATCCCCGCGGCGGGTGGGGGTGGCGCGGCGGGTCCGCCGGTCGCGCCCGGCCGGACGGTTATGCTAGCCTGCCGGAGATGACCCTGCTGACGATCCTCAAGCCGGCCCGGCCGTCCTGGCGTCGGGCGCGGTCCGTGCCCGTGCTCCCGGCCATCAGCCGGGGCACGAAACGCGCGTGGCGATGAGCGAGCACACCGTTCCCGAAACCCCGCCCGGCCCCGATCCGGCGGCGGCCCCCATGGCCGAGCCGCCCGCTGTCGCGGAGGCCGGTTTGGGCGATGCCACTTTGCCGGAGGCTTGGCTGCGCCTGGCCGAGGCGCTGGTGTTCGCCGCCGCCGCCCCGGTGCCGCCGCGCGCCCTGGCCCAGCTCCTGCCGGAGGAGGCAGATGCGACCGAGGTGCTCGCCGCGCTACGCGCCCGCTATGCCGGACGCGGCGTGGAATTGATCGAGACCGCCGGCGGCGTGCAGTTCCGCACCGCCCCCGACCTCGCTCCGGCGCTGCGCAAAGTGATCGAGGTGCCGCGCCGCTTGCCGCGCGTGGCGATGGAGACGCTGGCGATCGTCGCCTGGCACCAGCCGGTGACGCGGGCCGAGATCGAGGCGATCCGCGGCGCCAGCCTGTCGCAGCAGACGCTGGACGCGCTGCTGGAGGCCGACCTCATCACCTCGCGCGGCCGGCGGGAGACGCCGGGCCGGCCGACGCTGTGGGGCACCACCGCCTCCTTCCTGACCCGCTTCGGCCTGAAGGATCTGCGCGAGCTGCCGCGGCGGGAGGAACTGCTGGTGGAGCCTGCCGTTCTTCCTCCGGCGGAACAGGAAGCGCCGGCGGACGCGGCACCGGGGGACGGCCCTGCCGCCGCGGCGCCCGCCGATCCTGCCTCGCCGGGGGGAGCGGCGGCGGCGCGCGATAACGGCTGACCCGATTGCCCTCCGCGGCCGGGCCGTGTTTCCGCCGCCCGGGTTTCCTGCTAGCAACCCGCCCGGAGACGCACCCCCCGCATGTTCAACTTCGCCTGGTCCGAGATTGCCGTCATCGCCGTGGTCGCGCTCATCGCGATCGGGCCGAAGGACATGCCTGTCGCCATCAAGGCGGTTGCCGCGGCGATCAAGAAGGCGCGGCGCATGGCCTCCGAGTTCCAGACCCATGTCGATGAGATGGTGCGCGAGGCGAATCTGGAAGACGTGCGCGACCAGCTCAGCGCGTTCCGCAACCTCGACGTCACCACCGCGCTGGAACGCGCGGTCGATCCGGACGGCGGCCTGCGCGCCACCTTCGCCGACGATCCGCTGCACGAGACGGGCGGCGCGGCGACCGAGGCGGAGACGGTGGACGCGCTCGGCGCCGCGGACTTCCCCCGTCCGTTCGATGCCGACGCAATCGCGCCGATCGAACCCGCCGCCGCCCCGGCCTTCATCCCCCCCGGCGCCGTCGCCGCCGATGCCGTCGCCGGCGATGGCGCGCCGGCGGCGGAAACCCTGGCCGCGGCCCCGGCCTTCATTCCCCCGGAAGCTGCCGCGCGCGCCGCCGCTTCCCCCACGCGCTGATCCCAGCGGCAGACGAGACGGACCCCAGCAGTGGACCAGCAAGCGGACCAGCAACCGCCGATCGAGGACCCGATCCACGACAAGCCGATGCCGCTGCTCGAGCATCTGATGGAGCTGCGGCGGCGGCTGATGTATTCCGCCGCCGCGTTCCTGATCGGCTTCGGCCTGTCCTATTATTTCTCCGGCGCGATCTTCTACTATCTCGCCGAACCGCTCGCCAACGTGCTGAAGACGCAGGGAATGGCGGCACCGCATCTGATCTACACCCAGCTCTACGAAGTGTTCTTCACCAAGATCAAGGTGGCGATGTTTGGCGCTGCCTTCATCGCCTTCCCGGTCATCGCCAGCCAGCTCTGGCTGTTCATCGCGCCCGGCCTGTATCGCAGCGAGAAGCGCGCGCTGCTGCCGTTCCTGGTGTCCTCCCCGGTGCTGTTCCTGATGGGCGCGGCGCTCGCCTATTACGTCGTGTTCCCGTTCGCGTGGAAATTCTTCGCCAGCTTCCAATCGACCTCCGGCGGCGGCGGCGTGCCGATCGAGCTGCTGCCGCGGGTGTCGGAATATCTTGATCTCGTGATGAAGATGATCTTCGCCTTCGGGATCACGTTCCAGCTGCCGGTGCTGCTGACGCTGCTCGCCAAGGTGGGGATCGTCACCGCGGCCGGCCTCGCGCGCTTCCGTCGCTACGCCTATGTGGGCATGTTCGTGGTCGCGGCGATCCTGGCGCCGCCCGACGTGTTCACCCAGACCGCGCTCGCCCTGCCGCTGATCGCGTTGTACGAAATCTCGGTCTTCATGGCGAAAATCGTCGCGCCGAAACCGATCGAGGTCTGAACCGATGCACGATATCCGCAGCCTGCGCACCGATCCGGCCGGGTTCGACGCGGCGATGGCCCGTCGTGGCCTGGCCCCGGTGGCCGAGGCGCTGCTGGCCCAGGACGCCGACCGCCGCGCCGCGCAGACCGCCCTGCAGGAGAAGCAGGCGCGGCGCAACGCGCTCGCGCGCGAGATCGGCCAGGGCAAGCGCGCCGGCGCCGACACCGCCGCGCCGGAGGCCGAAGCGACCGCGCTGCGCGGGGAGATGGAGGGGCTGGAACGCAGCGCCGCCACGCTCGACGCGGCGATCCGCGGCGCGCTGGAAAGCCTGCCCAACATCCTGGACGCGGACGTGCCGGACGGGGCGGACGAGAGCGCCAACCAGGTGGTCGCGCAAAGCGGCGAGCCGCGCGATCTCGGGTTCCAGCCGAAGCAGCATTTCGAACTCGGCGAGGCGCTCGGGCTGATGGATTTCGCCGCCGCGGCGAAGCTCGCCGGCGCGCGCTTCGTGGTGCTGCGCGGGGCGCTGGCGCGGCTGGAACGCGGGCTCGGCCAGTTCATGCTCGATCTGCACACGCGCGAGCACGGCTATACGGAAATGGTGGTGCCCTCGCTGGTGAACGACGCCGCGATGTACGGCACCGGCCAGTTGCCGAAATTCGCCGAGGACCTGTTCCGCACCACCGACGGCCGCTGGCTTATCCCGACCGCCGAGGTGCCGCTGACCAACACCGTCGCCGGCGAGATCCTGCCCGAAGCCGCGCTGCCGCTGCGCCTCACCGCGCTCACCGATTGCTACCGCAGCGAAGCCGGCGCGGCCGGGCGCGACACCCGCGGGATGATGCGCCAGCACCAGTTCCGCAAAGTGGAACTGGTCTCGATCGCCCACCCGGACGAGTCCGCCGCCGAGCACGAACGCATGACCGCCTGCGCCGAGGCGGTGCTGCGGGCGCTGGAACTGACGTTCCGTCGCGTGGTGCTGTGCGCGGGCGACACCGGCTTCGGTTCGACCAAGACCTTCGATCTGGAAGTGTGGCTGCCCGGCCAGCAGGCCTGGCGCGAGATCTCGTCCTGTTCGAACTGCCGGGATTTCCAGGCGCGGCGGATGGGCGCGCGGTTCCGCGGCGGGGACGGCAAGGCGGTGGGGGCGGTGCATACGCTGAACGGTTCGGGCGTGGCGGTCGGCCGGGCGCTGATCGCGGTGCTGGAGACGCACCAGCAGGCGGACGGATCGGTGCTGATCCCGCAGGTGCTGTGGCCGTATATGGGCGGGATGGAGCGGATTGCGGCGGGGTAGGGCCGGGCGCGGCCCCTGGCGACACGCAAGCCCGCGCGGCAGGTCAGCCGGCGGCTTCGAGGGCCGGCGCAGCGGTCAGCCGGCGTGCTTCCGGCCCGAACACGAAATCCGCCATCGCCTGACAGCGCCGGATCAGCCGCGGCTCGTCCGGACCGTAATCCGCCACCGCGGTATGCAGGGTCTGGAGGTTGTCCCACACCAGCACGTCGCCCTCGGTCCATTGGTGCGCGTAGCGGAACTCCGGGCGCAGCTGATGCGCGAACAGCTCTTCCAGCAGCGCCGCGCTTTCCGCCGCGCCGATCCCGTCGACGCGGACCGTGTAGCCCGGATCGGCATAAAGGCTGCGCCGGCCGGACAGCGGATGGCGCAGCACCATCGGGTGGGAGACCGGCGGCTTGCTGGCCCGCTGCGCCTCGGTCAACGGCTGGCGGGCGGTGGTGCCGGCGTGGCGGGCGCGCATCATCTCCCAGAACTTCGCGAAATCATGCGTCGCGGTCAGCCGCTCGATCCGCTCCCGCGTCGCCGCCGGCAGGGTATCGAAGGCGGCGACCATGCTGGCGAACAGCGTCGCCCCGAGCGCCCGTCCGTCGCGGCGTGGGACCCGGCGCGCGTGCAGAACGTTCACGAAGGCGATCGTCCGGCTGAACGACATGTCGGTGTGCCAGTCCTGTCCGGCATCGGCGAGGCCGATGGGCTTTCCGTTCTCGGTCAGGTTCGAGAGGATCATCACCTCGGGGTGGCCGGGCTCCTGGAACACCCCGGAGACATGCACCTCCAGCGTGCCGAAGCGGCGGGAGAACGCTACCTGCTGCGCGGGGGTCAGATCCTGACCGGGGAAGCACAGCACGCCATGCCGGGCGAGGCCGCGCAGAATCGCGCCGAAATCGGCCTCCGCGAGCGGGGCGGCGAGGTCGATCCCGCGCACCATGGCGCCGAGGATTGCTCCGGTCGGGATGATGTCCATGGCTGCGCCGCTCCTCCCGCGGCCCGGCGTGTGGGTTCGCGTTGGGCGGAGGTTCGCGCAAAAAGCACGGCACCCGCAAGCGGGGGGGCCGCCGGCGGGTGCCATCGTTCGCGATGATGCGTCGTCGTGGTCGCGGCCGGGCCTGCGGGGCCCGCCGGCTTATACCCCCGTCTTCAGGCCGATCCCGGCGAACTTCTTGTTGAACTTCGCCACCTGTCCGCCGCTGTCGATGATGCGGTGCTGACCGGTCCAGGCCGGGTGGGACTTGGGGTCGATATCCAGGCGCAGCGTGTCGCCGGGCTTGCCGTAGCAGGATCGCGTGGTGAACTGCGTCCCGTCGGTCATGATGACCGTGATCTCGTGGTAGTCGGGGTGGGTGCCCGCCTTCATCGCCTGTCTCCTTGCGGCGCCGCCGATACCGACCGGCCGCGCGAGGGCGGGGGTATAGCTGCCTCCGGCGCCGGGCGAAAGGGGCAAGTGTCCCGACTCGCAAATACGGTCATCATGCGTCGGGACACTAGCTCTTTGTTTTCAGTGGCCTGCTGGTCCCTGAAATGGGTAGGCATTTCAGGGGCAGGACACTAGCGCCCCGCCGCTCACCCCGCGTGCCCGGCCCCCAGGCTCAGCAGCCGCGGCCCCAGCACCAGCAGCGCGGTGCCGAGATTGACCAGCCCCACCAACAGCACCGCGCGCGCACCCGACAGCGCCAGGGCGTGCCGCGCCAGGAACCAGTGCAGCCACAGCGCATAG
>JAJZVS010000067.1 GCA_021845555.1 Pseudomonadota bacterium | reverse complement strand
GCTGGGCGATCCCGCTTACGCCGCGTGCCGCAAGGCCCGCAACGCCGCCTCGGGCTCGTGATACAGCACCAACAGCAACGCCCGCGCCGCCGGATCGATGCCGAACCTGTTCTGCTCCCAGTTGCGCAACGTCCCGATCGGCACATGCAGCAGGGCGGCCAGTTCGGCCTGCGTCATCCGCAGCTTTGCGCGCACCAGCCGGACCGGGACAACATGCTGGGCATCGGCCGGGATCGCTGCGTCCGGGTCGTACCCCTCCGCGCGCATCTGGCGCCGGATATCGGCTTCCGTGGTCGCCTCGTAGCATGCAAGCGCCGCGGCGACCGCTCGCGGATCCCGCTGGGCCAGCCTTGCCTTGAGTTCCCGGGAACTCACCCGGGTCAGCGTCGCGTCTGCCATGTCTGCCGGTCCTTCCGGTTGGCCCGCCAAGCGGTGATGATCCGGATCACCTCGCCCCGCAGGGTGAAGACCACGCGCAGCACCTTGCCGTCGGCCTCGCCGATCGCGTTGATCCGGGCTTCCCCGTAGTCGGTCCGCATGTCGGGCCAGGTGATCACCTCGCCTTCGAAGATCAGCGCCGCCTCGTCGAAGCCGATCCCACGCGCGCGCAGGTTTCGCTCATGCTTGGCGGGATCCCATTCGAATTCCACCGCGCCATACTATGCGCCATGCGTAGTTGGTTCAACCGTCACGCTGGCCCGGGCGTTGGTTGGGGCCGCCGCACCGACGCCCCCCCCGCCGCTACCCCGCCGCCGCCGCGATCGACTCCCCCACGATCTGCACGATCCGCTCGATCACCGGCTCCGGCGTCATCAGCGGCGGCGCGAGACACAGCGAGTCCCCGCTCACCGGCGGCCCCTCCGCCCCCGCGCGCTGGCGCAGGATCAGGCCCCGCTCGGCCGCCGCGGCCACCACCTTCGCCCCCAGCCCCGGCGCCGGCGCCCGGCTCGCCTGGTCGGACACGAGCTCCACCGCCGCCAGCATCCCCAGCCCCCGCACGTCCCCCACCGAGGGCAGCGCGCGCAGCGTCTCCAGCCCCGCCAGCAGCTTGCGCCCCACCACCGCGGCCCGCTCCACCAGCCCCTCGCGCTCGATGATGCCGACGTTCGCCAGCCCCACCGCGCAGCAGGTCGGGTGCCCGGAATAGGTGGCGGCGTGCATGTAGCGCTCCTCCATCGGCGCATCCTCCAGCGCGCGATGGATGCGCGTGCTCAGGATGATCCCGCCCAGCGGCAGGTAGCCGCTGGTGACGCCCTTGGCGAACGAAACGATATCCGGCTGCACGCCCCAATGCCCCAGCGCGAACCAGCGCCCGGTGCGCCCGAAGCCGGTGATCACCTCGTCGGCGATCAGCAGCACGTGATGGCGGTCGCAGATCTCCCGCAGCCGAGGGAAGTAGGTGGGCGGCGGCACGATCACGCCGCCGGCGCCCATCACCGGCTCGGCGATCACCGCCGCGATCGTGTCGGCGCCGTGTTCCAGGATCGCGGCTTCCACCGCGTCCGCCGCCTCCGCCCCGCACTCCCCGTTGCCCTGCCAGCGATACGGATAGGGCGGCGCCACCTGGTGGAAGTTCGGCACCATCGGCCCGAACATCTTCTGGTAGCCGGGCAGGCTGGTCGCGCTCATCGCCGCCATCGTCACGCCGTGGTAGCCGTAGCGGCGGGAGATGATCTTCACCTTGTCCGGCTTGCCCATGCGCTTCCAGTAGTAGCGCGCGGTCTTGAAGGCGCTCTCGTTCGACTCCGCCCCGCCGGTGGTGAAATACACCGCCGCCGAATCCGGATAAGCGTGCGAAACGATCGCGTCCGCCAGCCGGATCGCCGGCTCGTTGGAGAACCCGGCATAGGCCGAGGCATACGCCAGCGTCTCCATCTGCGCCGCCGCCGCCTGCGCGAGCTCGCGGCGCCCGTGGCCGACGTTGACGTTCCACAGGCAGGACAGCCCGTCGATCGACGTCCGCCCGTCGGCGGTGTGCAGCATCGCGCCCTCGCCGCGCACGAACATGCGCGCGGTGGCGGTCTCCTTCGGGTGGTGCAGCGGATGGACCAGCCGGCGCCGATCGAGATCGCGCAGCAGGTCGACAGGCGGGGTCAGCTCGTCCATGGCGGGTCACCTTCCGTGCGGGAGAGCGAAAGGGTAGGCGCAGCCGGCTCCCGTCTCAAGCAGCCCGTCTCAAGCAGCCCGTCTCAAGCAGCCCGCCTCAAGCAGATCGCCGCGCCGCTACCCGCCGGCGGGCCGCCGCGGCATCAGCACGGTGCTGGTGAACACCTGCACCGGCTCGTCGCGCTGGTTGAACGTGGTGGTGCGGTGCGTCACCACCCCCGAGCCGGGGCGGGAGGCGGAGGGCCGCGCCTCCAGCACCTCCATCTCCACCCGCAGCGTGTCGCCGGGCAGCACCGGGCGGGGCCAGCGCAGCTTGTCGATCCCGGCGCCCATGCCGCCGCGGGCGATCGGCAGGGTCTCGGCGATCAGGCGCATGGAGACCGAGCCGGTCTGCCAGCCGCTGGCGCAGAACAGGCCGAACTGGCTGTCGCGCGCGGTTTCCTCCCCCAGATGCGCCGGCTGCGGGTCGTAGGCGCGGGCGAACGCGACCATCGCCTCGGCATCCAGCGTGATGCCACGGGGCGAATGCAGCACCTGGCCGACATGGAGGTCCTCGAACCAGTATTCCCGCTTGCTCACCTTTGTCCGCTCCCTGATCGCGTCGGCGGCGCTTCTAGCCGATACTGCGCGGCCCTGTCCCCGGAGTCGCGCGCATGGCCCCCCTGCTTCTGGTCGTCCCCCTGGCTGGCCTGGCCGCCCTGCTGTCCGCCGTCGCCGCCCTGGCCGCGTTCGCCGCCTGGCGCGCGCAAGCCGGCGCGGGGCGGGATCTGGCCGCGCTGCGCCTGCTCGCCGAGCAATGGCGCAGCGGCGGCGCGGGGGAGGCGGAAACCACCCGCCGCGCCATCGCCGGCCTGGGGACCGACCTGGTGGACCGCCTCGCCACCCTGCGCGGCGCCCAGGACACGGCGATGGAGCAGGTCCGGCTGGTGCTGGAGGAAGGGCGCGGCAAGACCGCGACCGCGCTCGCCGCCCAGTTCGACGGCACCCGCACGCTGCTCGACACCAAGCTGCGCGAGCTGCGCGAGGGCAACGAGCAGCGGCTGGAGGCGATCCAGCGCACCCTGAACGAGCAGCTGCGCCTGGCGCAGGAAACCCAGACGCGCGAGCAGGGGGAACTGCGCCTCGCCCTGGCCGAAGCCCAGCGCAAGGGCACCGAGGCCACGGCGGCCCAGTTCGACGCCACCCGCACGCTGCTCGATGCCAAGCTGCGCGAGCTGCGCGAGGGCAACGAGGCGAAGCTCGCCGAGATCCAGAAGACCGTGAACGAGCAGCTGCACGCCGCGGTGGAAAAGCAGATGACGGAAAGCTTCAAGCGGGTGGTGGACCAGATCGCCGGGTTGCAGAAGCTGATGGGCGACGTCACCGCCGTCACCACCCAGATCGGCGACATCAAGCGCCTGTTCTCCAACGTCAAGACCCGCGGCGGCTGGGGAGAAACGCAGGTGCGGGCGATGCTGGAGGACATCCTGCCCGAGGGTGCCTTCGAGACGAACTGCAAGGTGCGCCCGGACTCCGCCGATGCGGTGGAGTTCGCGGTGCGGATGCCCGGCCGCGGCGAGGACCGCCCGCTGCTGCCGATCGATGCCAAGTTTCCGGTGGAAGATTACGAACGCCTGCTCGCCGCGTCCGAGGCCGGGGACGCCGACGGCGAACGCCTCGCGTCGCGCAAGCTGGAAGCGGCGGTGCGGCTGCAGGCGAAGAAGATCGCCGACAAATACATCAACCCGCCGGTCACGGTGGAATTCGCGGTGATGTACCTGCCGACCGACGCGCTGTTCGCCGAGGTCGCCCGCCTGCCCGGCCTGATCGACCAGATCGGGCGGGAGAACCGGGTGCTGATCCTCGGCCCCAGCCTGTTCCCCGCCCTGCTGCGCACGATCCACCTGGGCTTCATCACCCTGGCGCTGGAGCAAAAGGCCGATCAGGTGCGCGGCCTGCTCGGCGCGACGCTGGGCGAGATGCGCAAGATGGACGGCGTGCTGGAGACCCTCGCCAAGAACGCCGGCACCATGACCCGCACGATCGAGAAGGCCCGCCAGCGCACCCGCGCGGTGGACCGCAGGCTGCGCGGCATCGAGGCCATCGAGGGCGCCGCCGCCGAACAGCTGCTGGAGCTGGAGACGGAGACGGAGCTGGTGGCGGAGGAGGAATGATCCCGGCGGGTGTTGGCGCCGGCGCGGGCGGGATGATATAGGTCAGTTCTAAGGCCTGGCGATCACGAAGCCTGCTCCCGCCAATGGGCGCACGACGGCCACAGGGGAGGGAAGCCGGTTGGACATCTCGTTCAGTCTGCTGGGCAATGCCATTGTGTCCGGGCTGCTGCTCGGCGGCTTCTACGCCGCCGTGACGATCGGCATTTCGATCTCGTTCGGCATGCTCGATATCGTCAATATCGCGCACCCCGCTTTCATTATTCTCGGCTCCTACGGCGCCTATTTCGCCAATTCCCAGCTCGGGGTCGATCCGATCGTCGCCAGCCTGGTGCTGACGCCGGCCTTCTATCTGCTCGGTGCCGGCATCTACGAGGTCTATCACCGCTCGTTCGAGCGGCGGGGCGACGCCAGCATGCGCGGCCTGGCGTTCTTCTTCGGCCTGCTGTTCATCACCGAAGTCGTGCTGGTGCTGGTGTTCGGCGTCGATTACCGGCTGGTGCGCGCGATCTACATCGGCCCCAGCCTGCATTTCGGGGAGATCGAAGTGCCGCTCCGGCTGCTGGTGCCGGCGGTGGCGTCGCTCGCGATGATCGGCGGGCTCTACCTGTTTCTCTCGCGCAGCTTCATCGGCCGGGCGATCCAGGCGGTGGCGCAGGACCAGGGGGCGCTGCGGCTGATGGCGGCCGATCCGGTGCGGATCAAGCGCATCGCCTTCGCGCTGTCGATCGCCACCGCCTCGGTGGGCGGCGCGATCCTGATCGTGATCCAGCCGGTGGAACCCTCGCTCGGGCGGGAATACATCGGCCGGGTGTTCGCGATCGCGGTGCTGGGCGGGCTCGGCAGCTTCGCCGGGACGGTGGTGGCGGCGATGGTGCTCGGGATCATGGAGAGCCTGACGGCGACGTTCTACGGCCCGTCCTGGTCGCCGGCGGTGGCGTTCGGCTTCCTGCTGCTGGCGCTGGCGGTGAAGCCCTCCGGCATGTTCGGGCGCTGAGCGATGCGGGGGAAGCACTTCCTGCTCGCGGCGGTGGCGGTGGCGGCGCTGGTGTTCGGCGCGGCGCGGCTGGTGAACAACGGCTACGTGTTCTTCGCCGGCTATGTCGTGCTGCAATACGTCGTGCTGGCCACCGCCTGGAACATCCTGGGCGGCTACACCGGCTACGTGAATTTCGGCACCGCCGGGTTCTTCGCGCTCGCCGCCTACACGACCGTGGCGCTGGAGAAACTGACGCCGCTGCCGCTGCCGGTGGTGATGCTGGCGGGCGGACTGGTGTCCGGCCTGCTCGGCCTCGGCATGGGCTATCTCACGCTGCGGCTGCGCGGGGCGTTCTTCTCCATCGCCACGCTGGCGATGGCGGTGGTGGCACAGACCTTCATGGTGAACTGGAGCTTCGTCGGCGGCTCCTCCGGCGCCTTCGCCATCCGCCCGCCTCGAACCGCGCTGTTCGGCATCGATTATATCCAATACCTGTTCCTGCTGATGCTTGGCCTCGCGGTGCTGGTGATCGTGGTGGCGCGGCTGATCGAGCGCTCCCGCCTCGGCGACGGTTTCGCCGCGATCCGCGACGACGAACTGGCCGCCGAGGCGTCCGGCGTGCCCACCTTGCGGCTCAAGCTGCTGGCCACCGCGCTGTCGGGTGCCTTCATGGGCATGGCCGGCGCGCCGCTGCCCTATTACGTCACCTATCTCGATCCGCCCTCGGCGTTCAGCCTCGCCTATGCGGCGAACACCATCGCCATGCCGCTGATCGGCGGCACCGCGAGTTGGCCGGGTCCGCTGGTGGGCGCGTTGCTGATCGCCACCATGCAGCAGGTCGCCACCGTGACGATTTCGTCCGCGGTCAACCTGCTGATCGTCGGGCTGATGCTGGTGGCCTTCGTGATCGCCGCGCCGTACGGGATCATCGGCTGGTTCGGCATCGGCAGGCCGGATCGCCGGCGCGGGCGCAAGCGCGCGGTGCCCAAGCTGCGGGAACGCGACGCATGAGCTTGTTGCTGGAGGTATCAGGCCTCGGCAAGCGCTTCGGCGGGTTCGTGGCGCTGGAGGGGGTCGATCTCTCGATCGGGGCCGGCGAGCGGGTGGGACTGATCGGCCCCAACGGCTCGGGCAAGAGCACCTTCGTCAACTGCCTGTGTGGCACGCTGCGCAACGAAACCGGACAGGTGCGCTTCGACGGCCATGTTCTGAACCGGCTGGCGGCGCACCGGCGCACCCGCCTGGGACTGGCGCGCAGCTTCCAGCTGCCACGTCCGTTCCCCAGCCTGACGGTGGGCGAGAATCTGCGAATCCCGATCGAATACGTGGTCCACACGCGCGGCCTCGGCCGGCTGGATGTGCCGGCGCGCTGCGAGGAACTGCTGGACATGGTGGGGCTCACGGGCCGCGCCGACGATCTGCCGGCGGGGCTCACGCAGGTGGAGATGCGCAAGCTGGAACTCGCGCGCGCCATGGCCGCCGAACCCAAGTTGCTGATCGCCGACGAGGCGATGGCCGGCCTGTCGCATCAGGAAGTGGACGACATCCTGGCCCTGCTGCTGCGCATGAACCAGGACGGCGTGACGATCATTATGATCGAGCACATCATGCGGGCGGTGATGCAGTTCAGCCAGCGCCTGGTGGTGCTGGTGGCCGGGCGCAAGATCGCCGACGGGCTGCCGGCCGAGGTGATCCGCAACCCCGAGGTGGAGCGCGCGTACCTTGGCGAGTAGCCTGACCATCGAAGGCGTCAGCGCCGGCTACGGCGCGGTGCGCGTGCTGGAGGATGTGTCGGTCAGCGTCGGCGCCGGGCAGACGGTGGCGCTGCTCGGCACCAACGGCAACGGCAAGAGTACGCTGATGAAATGCGTGATGGGCATGGTCCGCCCGTTTGCCGGCCGCATCACCGCCGAGATCGACGGCACGCGCCACGAACTGGTGGGCCGCTCGACCGAGGCGATCGTCGATCTCGGCATCGCCTTCGTCCCAGAAGGACGGCGGCTGTTCCCGCGCCTGACGGTGACCGAGAACCTGATGCTGGGCGCGTTTCGCAAGACCGCCCGCGCCGCCATCGCCCGCAACCTCGATTTCTGCTTCGAGACGTTCCCGCGTCTGAAGGAGCGCCGCGGCCAGTTGGCCGGCTCCATGAGCGGCGGCGAACAGCAGATGCTCGCACTCGGCCGCGCGCTGATGTCGGCGCCGCGCATCCTGCTGATCGACGAACCCTCGGTGGGTCTCGCGCCGGTGCTAGTGCGGCGGACGATCGACAAGATCAAGGAACTGAAGGACGGGTTCCAGCTGACGGTGCTGATGGCGGAGCAGAACTTCACCCAGGCGATCCGCATCGCCGACCGCGGCTACGTGATCGTGCACGGGCAGATCGCGTTCGAGGGCGGCTCGGCGGAGGAGCTCAACAACAACGAGCTGATCCGGAAGTTCTATCTGGGTCTGTGATCACGCCTTGCGGGCGATGGTGATCCATTCGGTCGGCAGCAGACCGAAGCGCACTTCCTGGTCCGGCGGCATGCGGAAAATCTCCGGCACGAACCCCGCCTCCCGCAGCCGGTCGGCGAAATCGAGGCCGTAGACGCGTTTGTGGTCGGGGGCGGAGAAATGCGCGGTGCGCTCCGCTGGCGTCACGATAGCGGGGTTCTCGTAGGTTTCGGCGCGGCTGGGGTTCAGCGGCACGCTGAGGATCGCGAAGCCGCCCGGCTTCAGCAGGCGGAACACCTCGCCGATCGCCCGGCGGTGGTCGTCGATATGCTCCAGCACGTGATGCGCCATCACCACGTCGAAGCTGGCATCCGGCAGCGGAACCGCGGTGATGTCCACGCGGTGGGTGACGCCCTTCTGGTGCAGATCGGCGGTTTCATACAGCGGATTGCCGCGCATCTGCCGCATGACCACCTTCTCGGGCGCGAAATGCAGGATCCGCTTGCCGGCGAGCCGGTCGCCGCCGCCCTCGATCCGCCAGAGATGGGTCAGCCGGTGGCGCTCGCGCGAGCCGCAGGAGAGGCAGCGTACGTCCCAACGCGGCGGGCGGCCGACGCTGATGAAAACCCCGTGATAGCCGCACATCGGGCAGGTGCGCGGCAGCCGGCGGGAGGCGAACTGGCCCGGGTCGCGCCACGCCGCGCCGAGCAGGCGGCGCAGCAGATGGAGGCTGAGCCGGCTGCGTTCCGGGGCGGGGGCGGACGGAGAGACGGTGGTGGGGGCACTCATTGTCGTAATGGATATCCTGCCGTGCCGGGGGCGGCAATCGCCGGCGGCGGGGTTCTGTCCCGCGGCGGGCCGCGCTACAGAGGGGCCGCGTCGGGCGAAACCGCCCGGCGCTGTCCCGACCGCGCGGAGGCCCGCCCCTTGAAGTCCACCCGATACGCCATCCCGGCGCTGCTCGCGCTGCTCGGCGGATGCAGTCACCCGCAGCCGGCGCCGTCCGTCGCGGCTGGTCCGCAGGCCCGCGTCTATGCGATCGACCTCGCCGGCGGGGCGAAGGTCTGCAAGGTCCCGCCGGTGAAGCTCGCCGTGGGCACCACGACCGAGGCCAGCATGGCGCTGAAGAACGACGGCGGCTGGTGCGCCATCACGGTGGCGCGGGCGGGCAAGCCCTATGCGGCCGGGCTGCTGACCGAGGCGCCGGCGCACGGCCGGGTGTATATCCATACCGTGGGCGACGCGACGCGGATCGACTACACGCCGAACCTCGGTTTCGTCGGCACCGACCATTTCAGCGTGACCCTGCTGCCCGACCAGGCGGTGATCGACGCCACCGCGAAGGTCTCCGGCTGACGGCCAGGCCGTCTTCCGCTCCCCCGCACGGGGGAGCGGAGGCCGTTCAGACGTCGCCGCCGAGGGCCCAGGCCAGCACGCCCTTCTGCGCGTGCAGCCGGTTCTCCGCCTCGTCGAACACCACCGATTGCGGGCCGTCGATCACCTCGGCGGTGACTTCCTCGCCCCGATGGGCCGGCAGGCAGTGCATGAAGATTGCATCCCCGGCTGCCGCCGCCATCAGCGCCGGGGTGACCCGGAAGGGCGCGAGTGCGTTGTGGCGGCTGGTGTTCGGGTCGTCGGACATGCTCACCCAGGTGTCGGTCACGACGCAGCGCGCGCCCGCCACGGCGACCGCGGGATCGTCCGTGAGTTCGATGCGCCCGCCCTCCGCCAAGGCCCAGTCGAGCAGGTCCTGCGGCGGGCGCAACGAGTCCGGGGTGGCGAGGCGGAGCGTGAAGCCGAAGCGCACCGCGGCCTCGATCCAGCTGCGCGCCACGTTATTGCCGTCGCCGCACCAGGCGACCACCTGGCCGGCGATCGGCCCGCGATGCTCCTCGAACGTCAGGACATCGGCCATCAGTTGGCAGGGGTGGGAGGTGTCGGTCAGGCCATTGATCACCGGCACGGTGGCGTACTGCGCCAGTTCGTGCAGCCGCCCGACGCGGTCGGTGCGCAGCATGATCGCATCGACATAGCGCGACAGCACGCGCGCGGTGTCGGCGACGCTCTCGCCGCGGCCGGACTGCATGTCGCGGGCGCTCAGCATGACCACGTCGCCGCCGAGTTGGCGCATGCCCACCTCGAACGAGACGCGGGTGCGGGTGGAGGGCTTCTCGAAGATCAGCGCCAGCGTTCGCCCCGCCAGCGGGCGGGCGGCGTCGCCGCCGCGCTTGAAGCCGGCGGCGAGGTCGAGCATCCGGCGCAGAGTGGGACGGTCGAAATCGCGCAGGTCGAGGAAGTGCCGGGGACCGGCCGCGGCATCCCCTGCCGCGGACCGGCTTGCCTGCCTCGCGCCGCCGCGCTGCCCTGGGTGGCGCAGCGCCGCACTCATTTCGCCGCTGCCTTGCCGGCCCCGGGCAGGCAGCGCCGCGCCGCGCGGTCGAGCATCGCCACCGCCGCGTCGAGATCGGCGTCGGTCACCACCAGCGGCGGCGCGAGGCGCAGCACGTTGTCCCCGGCGGTGATCGCGAGCAGCCCCTCGGCGACGCAGGCGGCCTGCACCTCGCCCTGCGGCAGCACGCATTTCATGCCGAGCAGCAGGCCCATGCCGCGCGCGTCGGCGAACACCGTGGGGTAGTCGCGCGCGATCTTGTCGAGTGCGGCGCGCAGCTTGCGACCCTTGCGATCGACTTCCTGCAGGAACCCCGGCGCCAGGATCACATCGAGCGCCGCGTTGCCGGCGGCGCAGGCGAGCGGGTTGCCGCCGAAGGTGCTGCCATGCGTGCCGGGCACCATGTTCTTGGCCACGAACTCCTTCGCCAGCACGGCGCCGAGCGGGAAGCCGCCGGCGATGCCCTTGGCGACCGACATCACGTCCGGCACGATGCCCGCCCATTCATGCGCGAACAGCTTGCCGGTGCGGCCCATGCCGGACTGCACTTCGTCCATGCCGAGGATCAGGCCGAACTCGTCGCAGACCGCGCGCAGGTCGCGCAGGAACTGCATGTCGGCGGCGCGCACGCCGCCTTCACCCTGGATCGGCTCGACCATGATGCCGGCGGTGCCCGGCCCGATCGCGTTGCGCACCGCGTTCATGTTGTTGAACGGGACGTGGTCGAACCCTTCGACCACCGGGCCGAAGCCGGCCAGGTATTTGGCGTTGCCGGTGGCGGCCAGGGTGGCGAGGGTGCGGCCGTGGAACGCGCCCTCGAAGCAGATGATGCGGAAGCGCTCGGGCTTGCCTGCCTCCGCCATCGTCTTGCGGATCATCTTGATCATCGCCTCGTTCGCTTCCGCGCCCGAGTTGCAGAAGAACACGCTGTCCGCGAAGGAGGCATCGACCAGCCGCTGCGCCAGCCGCTCGGCGCCGGGGATGCGATAGAGGTTGGAGACGTGCATCACCTTATGGGCCTGTTCGGCGATGGCGTCCGCGAGGTGCTGGTTGCCGTGGCCGAGGGAGGCGGTGGCGATGCCGGAGCCGAAATCGAGGAATCGTCGCCCGTCCACCGTCCACAGCCAGGCGCCTTCGCCCCGCTCGAAGGCGAGGTCGGCACGGGCGTAGTTCGGCATCAGAGCGGAGATCATGGGGGGTTTGACCCTCGATAAAGATTATCCCGCCGGATCGCCCGGGCACGGGGGATCCATGCCGGGTCCGGCGGAAACGCACAGTTTTGGCGAAGGGCGCCGCGCGGTCAAGTTTCGCCGCGAACCGGGCCGCGGGCGCCGCCGGCGCGGCCCATTGTGGGGGACCGGGCGGCGGGCGTATGCCATCCGCGCCGGGCGCCGTATGCGGGCCGGTACCGCGAGGAGGAACCCATGTCCGAAGCCTTCATCTGCGACTTCGTCCGCACCCCGATCGGCCGCTACGCCGGCGCGCTGAAGGACGTCCGCACCGACGACCTGGCCGCCCACCCGATCCGCGTCCTCAAGGATCGCAACCCCGGCGTGGACTGGGAAGCATTGGACGATTGCTACATGGGCTGCGCCAACCAGGCCGGCGAGGACAACCGCAACGTCGCCCGCATGGCCGTGCTGCTCGCCGGCCTGCCTGCCTCGGTACCGGGTGCCACGCTCAACCGCCTCTGCGGCTCCGGGCTGGATGCCGTCGGCACCGCCGCGCGCGCCATCCGCACCGGGGAGGCCGAACTGATGCTGGCCGGCGGGGTGGAGAGCATGACCCGCGCGCCCTTCGTGATGGGCAAGAGCAGCGAAGCCTTCGCCCGCAAGGCCGAGATCTACGACACCACCATCGGCTGGCGCTTCGTCAACGGGCTGATGAAGACGATGTACGGCACCGATTCGATGCCGGAAACCGGCGAGAACGTCGCCGAGGCGTTCCAGATCAGCCGCGCCGACCAGGACGCCTTCGCGCTGCGCAGCCAGCAGCGTGCCGCCGCCGCGCAAAAGAGCGGGTTCTTCGCCAAGGAGATCGCCCCGGTCACCATCAAGACCCGCAAGGGGGACATCGTGGTGGCGCAGGACGAGCACCCGCGTGGCGATACCACGATGGAGATGCTGAGCAAGCTGAAGACCCCGTTCCGCAACCCGGGCACCGTTACCGCCGGCAACGCCTCGGGCGTGAACGACGGCGCAGGGGCGCTGATCCTGGCCTCCGAAGCCGCGGCTCGGCGGCACGGCCTGACCCCGCGCGCCCGCGTGGTGGCGATGGCGACCGCCGGGGTGGAGCCGCGCATCATGGGCATCGGCCCGGCGCCGGCGGTGCGCAAGTTGCTGGAACGCACCGGCCTCAGCCTGTCGGAGATCGACCTGATCGAGCTGAACGAGGCCTTCGCGAGCCAGGGGCTGGCGGTGCTGCGCCAGCTCGGCCTTGCCGACGACGCGCCGCAGGTGAACCCGCACGGCGGCGCCATCGCGCTCGGCCACCCGCTCGGCGCTTCCGGCGCCCGGCTGGCGATGACCGCGGTCAGCGCGCTGGAAACGATGGGCGGCAAGCGCGCCATCGCGACCATGTGCATCGGCGTCGGCCAGGGTATCGCGGCGCTGATCGAGCGGGTCTGAGGGGGTGGGAAAG
>JAJZVS010000066.1 GCA_021845555.1 Pseudomonadota bacterium | reverse complement strand
CTCGCGCCGGGCGGCTTGCTCGGTGGTCTCGCCGAGCTCCTGCGCGCCGCCGGGGAGGCTCCAGCTGCCGATGTTGGGCGGCTTGGCGCGGCGGATCAGCAGGACGTGGTCGTCCTTGAGCACGATGACGCCGATGCCGACGATGGGGCGGGGCGGATATTCGCGATCTGTCATGGTGGGGAGCATGGCGCAGGCCGGCGGCGGCGGCCAGACCGGCAGGCGCGGAGGAGGGGCGGCGTCACCGCCGAAGCACCGGCCCGGCGCGGCGGCCGAACAGCCCTTCCAGCCGCGCCACCGCCTCCTCCAGCACTGCGTCCTGCTTGCAGAAGGCGAAGCGGGCATAGTGCGTCGGCGGCTCCGGCCCATCGTAGAAGGCGGTGACCGGCACCGCCGTCACTTTGGCGGCCTCGGTGATGTGGCGGCAGAACGCCACGTCGTCCCCGTCGAACCTCAGCGGGCGGAAATCCGCGGTGATGAAGTAGCTGCCGTGAACGGGCAGCACGTCCATGCCGATGCGGGTCAGCCCGGCCGCCAGAAGGTCCCGCTTCGCTTCCAGCGCGCGGCCGAGTTCCGCGAAATAGGCATCCTCCTTGCCCAGCCCCATCGCCACCGCGCGCTGCAGGTTGGGGGCGGTGGCGAAGGTCAGGTTCTGGTGCGCCTTGGCCACGATCGGCGCCAGCGCGGGCGGCGCGGTGACGTAGCCCACCTTCCAGCCGGTCAGCGAGAAGGTCTTGCCGGCGCTGCCGATCCGCAGGCTCCGCTCCGCCATTCCGGGCAGGGTCATCAGCGGGATGTGGCGCGCGGCGCCGAAGGTCAGGTGCTCATAGACCTCGTCGCAGATCGCGTAGGCGTCGTGGCGGGCCAGCAGTTCGGCGATCAGGCCGAGTTCGCCGGCGGTGAACACCTTGCCGGTGGGGTTCATCGGCGTGTTGAACAGCATCGCCTTGGTGCGCGGGCCGAAGGCGGCGGTCAGCGCGGCTTCCGGCAGCGCCCAGTCGGGCGGCTCCAGCCGCACCAGCCGGGGGATTGCGCCGAGCAGGCGCACCACCGGCAGGTAGGTGTCGTACAGCGGCTCGATCAGCACCACCTCGTCGCCCGGATCGAGCAGCGCCGTCAGGCAGGCGGCGATCGCCTCGGTGGCGCCGCAGGTCACCACCACGTGGTCGGGCGTCGCCGGGATGTCGTAGAAGCGGCGGTTGTGGGCGGCGACGGCTTGGCGCAGCTCGGGCACGCCGGGCATCGGCGGGTACTGATTGCGGCCGTCGAACAGGGACGCGGCGGCGGCCTGAAGCACATCTTCCGGTCCGTCGGTGTCGGGGAAGCCCTGGCCGAGGTTGATCGCGCCATGCTCGGCGGCGAGCGCCGACATCACGGTGAAGATCGTGGTGCCGAGGGCGGACAGGTGGGAATTGACGGGCTTCACTGCGGGGCGATCCCTTCCGGCGTTGGGCGCGGCGGTATCCGCCCGCCGGGCCAGGGTCAAGCGCCCCCGGTCTCCGGCCGTCGGGAGAGGGCGCCGAACCGGCGTTGCCCAAATCGCGAGCAAGCCGGCTGGCTTGCGCCCAGGCTCTGGGCTAAGCAGAGACCGACGCCTCGCGGAACGGCCGTCCGGCCGGCTGGCACGGCGCATGCACAGGAAGGGAGGCCCGGAACGGTCCGGGCACGGTCAGGCCATGAAGAAGATCGAGGCCGTCATCAAGCCGTTCAAACTGGACGAGGTGAAGGAGGCGCTGCACGAAGTCGGGCTGCAGGGCATCACGGTGGTCGAAGCGAAGGGATTCGGGCGGCAGAAGGGCCACACCGAACTCTATCGCGGCGCCGAATACGTGGTGGATTTCCTGCCGAAGGTGAAGATCGAGGTGGTCTGCGAGGACGGCCTGGTCGAGCGCGCGGTGGAGGCGATCATTTCCGCCGCCCGCACCGGCCGGATCGGCGACGGCAAGATCTTCATCTCCACGGTGGAGGAGGTCATCCGCATCCGGACCGGGGAACGCGGCGAGGCCGCGGTCTGAGAGGGGCGGGCGCTCTTCCGCAGAAAGCCCGAACCGACTAGAGGAGCCGGCGCGAGGGCCGCCCGGGGCGGCCCGCCGGAATGAGTGTACCCGCGCCCGGCCAGGTCCGGGGGCGGGTGTCAGCAACCAGAGGATCGAGGACCACAGGAATGGCGAAACGGGCTGGCGGCGGCAACGACGATGCCGTGGGGAAGGTGATGGAGATGCTCAAGGAGCATTCCGTCGAATACGTAGACCTGCGCTTCACCGACCCGCGCGGCAAGTGGCAGCACACCGCGCAGCACGTCTCCACCATCGAGGAGGAGACGTTCAGGGACGGCGTCATGTTCGACGGTTCGTCCATCGCCGGCTGGAAGGCGATCAACGAGTCCGACATGATCCTGCTGCCGGACCCGGAAACCGCGGTGATGGATCCGTTCGCGGCCAAGCCGAGCCTGATCCTGTTCTGCGACATCATCGAGCCCTCCACCGGCCAGCCCTACTCGCGCGACCCGCGCTCCACCGCCAAGAAGGCCGAGGCCTACGTGAAGGCGTCGGGCATCGGCGATGCGGTGTATTTCGGCCCCGAGGCCGAGTTCTTCATCTTCGACAGCGTGAAGTTCGGCACCGGCGGCAACTACGGCATGTTCCAGCTGGACAGCCAGGAAGGCCCGCAGGCGTCGATGAAGGACTATCCGGAAGGCAACATGGGTCACCGTCCGGGGATCAAGGGCGGGTATTTCCCGGTCCCGCCGGTCGATGCCGAAAGCGACCTGCGCGCCGAGATGCTCTCCACCATGGGCGAGATGGGCGTCGCGATCGAGAAGCACCACCACGAGGTGGCGCAGAGCCAGCACGAGCTCGGCATGAAGTTCGGCCCGATGGTGAAGATGGCCGACCATCTGCAGATCTATAAGTACTGCATCCACAACGTGGCCCACAGCTACGGCAAGACCGCGACCTTCATGCCGAAGCCGATCTATGGCGACAACGGCTCGGGCATGCACTGCCACCAGTCGATCTGGAAGGCCGGCAAGCCGCTGTTCGCCGGCAACGCCTATGCCGACCTGTCGGAGACGGCGCTCTACTACATCGGCGGCATCATCAAGCACGCCAAGGCGCTCAATGCCTTCACCAACCCGGCGACCAACAGCTACAAGCGGCTGATCCCGGGTTTCGAGGCGCCGGTGCTGCTGGCCTATTCCGCGCGCAACCGCTCGGCGTCCTGCCGCATTCCGTATGCGACCAACCCGAAGGCCAAGCGCGTCGAAGTGCGCTTCCCCGATGCCGCCGCCAACCCGTATCTGGCGTTCGCCGCCATGCTGATGGCGGGGCTGGACGGGATCAAGAACAAGATCCACCCCGGCGAACCGATGGACAAGGATCTGTACGACCTGCCGCCGGAGGAGCTGAAGGGCATCCCGACGGTGTGCGGCAGCCTGCGCGAGGCGATCGGCGCGCTGGAAGCCGACCACGACTTCCTGCTCGCCGGCGACGTGTTCACCGCCGATCAGATCGAGAGCTACATCGAGCTGAAGTGGTCGGAGGTGTTCCGCTTCGAGCACACGCCGCACCCGGTCGAGTTCGAGATGTACTACTCCGTCTGATTCCGCTCCCGCGGCGCGTTCGAAGCGCCCCGCCGTCCGCAAGGACGGCGGGGCGTTTTCGTTTGCATCGGTCGCGTCGGGCGCGTTTCGGCGGGCGTCCGCGGCGGTGGGTATTACATTCGGGCAATCTGCCCAAGCATTAGGCATCTGCGCGCCGCGCCTTGCGTGTGACCCGCTCGGTGGGGGCGGTTTTCTCTGGCACGGTTCTTGATTGTTCCTTTGCGCCACGCCACCGCAAGGACAGGGCCGCGACATGAAACTGATCATCGCCATCATCAAGCCGTTCAAGCTCGACGACGTGCGTGAGGCACTGACGCCACTCGGCGTGCAGGGTCTCACGGTCTCCGAGGTCAAGGGATTCGGCCGCCAGAAGGGGCAGACCGAGATCTACCGCGGCGCCGAGTATCACGTGAACTTCCTCCCGAAAGTGAAGATCGAAGTCGCGGTTCCCGCCGACCTGGCGGACGCCGTCATCGAGGCGATCGCCAAGGCCGCGCACACCGGCAAGATCGGCGACGGCAAGATCTTCGTTGTTGATATCGAGCGCGCGATGCGCATCCGCACCGGCGAAGCCGATGCCGCGGCACTGTAGCCCTTTGCCGTTCCACCAGAGAAGCAACGAGGATTCAAGAACGATGAAACGCTCCCGCCTCGCCTGGGCCGTTGCCGGCATCGTGCCGGCGCTGCTCGTCGCCGCGCCGGCCTTCGCCGACGCCCCGCCGGCCGTGCCGAAGATGGATACCGGCGACACCGCGTGGATGCTGACCAGCACCGCGCTGGTGCTGATGATGACCATTCCGGGCCTTGCGCTGTTCTATGCCGGCATGGTGCGCAAGAAGAACGTTCTCGCCACCATGATGCAGTCGTTCATGATCTGCTGCCTGGTGACGGTGACCTGGATGGTGGCGGGCTATTCGCTGGCTTTCACCAACGGCAATCCCTACATCGGCGACTTCTCCCGCTTCATGCTGTGGGGGATGGAGAAGCACTGGGACCAGGCGTTCCTGCTCGGCGGGTCGGTGCCGCAGACGATCCCCGAGAGCGTCTACATGATGTTCCAGATGACCTTCGCGATCATCACCCCCGGCCTGATCGCCGGCGCCTTCGCCGATCGCATGAAGTTCAGCGCCATGTGCATCTTCATGGTGATGTGGTCGCTGCTGGTCTATTCGCCGATTGCTCACTGGGTGTGGAGCTCGGACGGCTGGCTGGGCGCGGGCGTGTTCGGCCTGCCGGGTGCGGCGGACTTCGCCGGCGGCACGGTGGTGCACATCAACGCCGGGATCGCCGGGCTGGTCTGCTGCCTCGTGCTGGGCAAGCGCGTCGGCTACGGCCAGGACAACATGGCGCCGTATAACGTGTCCTATGCCGTGATCGGCGCCTCCCTGCTGTGGGTGGGCTGGTTCGGGTTCAACGCCGGTTCCGCCGTCGGCTCCAACGGCCGCGCGGGCATGGCGATGACGGTGACGCAGATCGCCACCGCGGCAGCGGCGCTCGCCTGGACGTTCACGGAGTGGGCATCGAAGGGCAAGCCGTCGGTGCTCGGCGCCGCCTCGGGCGCGGTCGCAGGTCTCGTGGCGATTACCCCGGCTTCCGGCTTCGTGTTGCCGGGCGCCTCGCTGATCATCGGCATCGCCGCCGGCGTGATCTGCTTCTGGGCGGCCACCAGCCTCAAGCACATGCTCGGCTACGACGACAGCCTGGATGCGTTCGGGGTGCACGGCGTGGGCGGGATCGTCGGTGCCTTGCTGACCGGCGTGTTCGCCTACGGGCCGCTGTCGGCAACGCCGCAATCGCCGGCCGGGGTGAATATCGGCGGCATCGCGCAGTTCGAATCGCAGGTGATCGCGGTCTGCGTGACCCTGGTCTACTCGGGCGTGATGACCTTCATCCTGCTGATGGTGACGAAGGCGCTGGTCGGCCTGCGGGTCGGCGAGGAGGAAGAGCGCGAGGGCCTCGATCTCGTGCTGCACGGCGAGCAGATCCTCTGACGATTGCCGCGATCGGGGGCGCCCGGGCGGGTGCCCCCCTTTTCTCCCTTCTCCTGTCTCGAACGGCTTTCCGGGGACGGACGAACCAGAAAAAGGAATTTTTGATATGACCACCACACTTCGATGGGCCGCCGCCCGCCCCGCTGCGTTGCGTTCCGCCTGGCGTGCGGCGCTGCTGGCTGGGGTCACCCTGTTTGCCGCGCCGGCCGCTTGGGCTTTCAACCCGCCGAGCCCGATCAAGATCGATGGCGGACCGCTCGGCGATCTGCAGCTCAGCGGCGGTGCCGACGGCTATGCCTATCTGCTGTCGGGCACCGGCAGCGCGACCACTCCCGGCCTGCTCGGCACCGACAAGATGGCCGGCGGCGAGTTCATGAACGGTCTGATCGAGGTCCAGAAATCCGACGGGCTGATCCAGGGTACGATCGAGGTCGGATCGACCACCAACTTCGTGCTCGGCTTGAAGCCGTCGCAGACCTCGGTGCAGACCTTCTCCACCGGGCCGCTCTATGCCGGCTACCTCACGCTGGCGCCGTCGCCCAATTTCACCATTTCCGCCGGCCACCTCGGCTCGCTGGAAGGCTATGAATCGGGCGTTGACTGGAACAACTTCAACGTTCTGACCACGGACCTCTTCGAGGTCGAGAACTCCCAGAGCAGCGGCGTCAATGCCACCGCGACGTTCGGGCCGATCTCCGGAACGGTCGAATTCACCGACGGGTTCGATACCAAGGTCTTCAACTATCTGCAGGCCTCGGCCACCTACACGATCAACAGCGCCAACGTGCTGACCCTGTTCGGCGGCACCAATCTCGGCCGCACCGGCCTCAACGCGCGATTCTATGGCAATGCGACGACGGCCTACAGCTCGAACTCGGTCGGTCTGGCCGGCGCCGCGAATTTCGCCAACTCCTCGATCGTCGGCGGCTACTACAGCTGGACCATGGGCAATCTGAACGTCGTGCCCGAGGTGCAGTATGTGTGGGCGAACAAGGACAAGACGCTCGGCCTGACCGGGGATTCCGGCAATTTCGGAGCGGCGGTGTTCGCCAACTACCAGTTCGGCAAGTCGCCCTACTCGATCGGCGGGTGGGTCGAGTATTTCGACTCCAATGGGCCGGATGCGTGGTTCCTCAACCCGGGGTCGCGCGGCTTCGGGGTCTCGGTCACGCCGACCTGGCAGGGCAAGTACCTGTTCGTCCGCGGCGATGTGGGCTTCCTGCACCTGACCAGCCTGGGCGATACGACCAATCCGGCCTACGCGGGCGGCTACGGCAGCGACAAGAAGGGCCGCAACCAGGCGACCTTCCTGATCGAGGCCGGCATCCTGTTCTGACCCACGGGCGCGCGCCGGCGAGCGGGGCGCGACCGGGCTTCGGAAGACCATACGGCCAAAGACCATACGGCGATCGGGGCCGGCGCGGATGCGCCGGCCCCATTCCCGTCGGCCCACGGACCCGCGCCCGGCCGGGTGGCGGAGTTGACGGGCGGCGGCTTCGGCTCCACAAGACGCTCCCCGCCAACCCGAAGGGAAGGCGGGAGAAATGGGAGAGTCCGGGTTTGCAGCCGACCGATGTTCGGGACCCCGAGTATTTCCACAAAGTCGTGGACTGCCAGTGGGCCTGTCCCGCCCACACGCCCGTCCCGGAATATATCCGGTTGATCGCGGCGAAGCGCTACGCCGATGCGTATATGATCAACTGGCACTCCAACGTCTTCCCCGGCGTGCTGGGCCGCACCTGCGACCGCCCCTGCGAGCCGGCGTGCCGCCGCGGCCGGGTGGAGGAAGCGCCGGTGGCGATCTGCCGCCTCAAGCGGGTCGCCGCCGACTACAAGGGCGATGTCCGCTCGCGCATGCCTGCCCCCGCCGCGCAGCATAACGGCAAGAGCGTCGCCCTGGTGGGCGCCGGGCCGGCGTCGCTGACCGTGGCCCGCGACCTTGCGCCGCTCGGCTATCGTTGCGTGGTGTTCGACGGCGACCGCCGCGCCGGCGGCATGATCCGCAGCCAGATTCCCCGCTTCCGCCTGCCGGAGGCGGTGATCGACGAGGAAGTGGGCTATATCGTCGAGCTCGGCATCGAAATGCGCCTCGGCACGCGGGTCGAGAGCCTGAAGTCCCTGCTGGGCGAAGGGTTCGACGCGGTCTTCATCGGCTCGGGCGCGCCGCGCGGGCGCGACCTGCCGATCCCCGGCCGCCAGGAAGCGGCGGCGAACATCCATATCGGCATCGACTGGCTGTCCTCGGTGTCCTTCGGGCACATCGACAAGGTCGGCAAGCGCGTGATCGTGCTCGGCGGCGGCAACACGGCGATGGACTGCTGCCGCACCGCCCGCCGCCTGGGCGGCGAGGACGTGAAGGTCATCGTCCGCTCCGGCTTCGAGGAGATGAAGGCATCCCCCTGGGAGAAGGAGGATGCGCTGGGCGAGGACATCCCCATCCTGAACTGGATGGTGCCGAAGGAGTTCACCCATCAGAACGGCAAGCTGACCGGGGTGATTTTCGAGAAGGTGAAGGCCGAGCGCGGGGCCGACGGGCGCCGCAAGCTGGTGCCGACCGGCGAGCCCGACCAGCATGTGCCGGCCGACGACGTGCTGGTGGCGGTCGGCCAGGAAAACGCCTTCCCCTGGATCGAGCGCGACGCCGGCATCGCGTTCGACCGCTGGGGCATGCCCGTGGTGGACGAGGTCACCATGGGGTCGAGCCACAAGCAGGTGTTCTTCGGCGGGGACGCGGCGTTCGGGCCGAAGAACATCATCTGGGCGGTGGCGCATGGCCACCAGGCGGCGATCTCCATCGACAAGCTCTGCCAGGGCGAGGACGTGCGCGACCGGCCGCCGCCGATGGTGACGCTGGCGTCGCAGAAGATGGGCATCCACGAGTGGAGCTACGACAACGACGTCTCGCCGGATCATCGCTACAAGGTGCCGCACCAGGACAAGGCGGTGGCGCTGCGCGACATCACCTCCGAGGTCGAGCTGGGCTACGATGACCGTCTGGCGTTCAAGGAAGCCGAGCGCTGCCTGAACTGCGACGTGCAGACGGTGTTCGCGCCGAAGCTCTGCATCGAATGCGATGCCTGCGTCGATATCTGCCCCGTCGATTGCATCAGCTTCACCGCGAACGGCGAGGAAGCCGACCTGCGCGGGCGGCTGAATGCGCCGGCGGCGAATCTGACTCAGCCGCTCTATGTCGCGGACGGGCTCCGCACCGGGCGGGTGATGGCGAAGGACGAGGACGTCTGCCTGCATTGCGGCCTGTGTGCCGAACGCTGCCCGACCGGGGCGTGGGATATGCAGCGGTTCCTCTATGACATGGCACAGGCGGGGCACGCATGTCGCAGTCACTGACCGAGGTTCGCGGTCTGCAGCGGATCAACGATTTCGTCGTCAAGTTCGCCAACGTCAACGGCTCGGGCTCGGCCAGCGCGAACACGATGTTCGGCAAGTCGATCCTGCGCATGGGCGTGCCGGTGGCGCCGCGCAACATCTTCCCCTCCAATATCCAGGGCCTGCCGACCTGGTACGAGGTGCGGGTGTCGGAAGCGGGGCATCTCGGCGCGCGCGGCGGCGTCGATCTGATGGTGGCGATGAACCCGCAGACCTGGGATCAGGACATCCGGTCGATCGAGCCGGGCGGCTACCTGTTCTACGATTCCACCAAGCCGATGCCGGCGTCGAAGTTCCGCGACGATATCGTCGTGCTGGGGATGCCGCTCACCGAACTCTGCAATGCCGCATACAGCGACCCACGCCAGCGGCAGTTGTTCAAGAACATCATCTACATCGGCGCCCTGTCGGCGCTGCTGGAGATCGAGCCGGCGGTGATCGAGACGCTGCTCGGCGAGCAGTACCGCGGCAAGGACAAGCTGATCGCTCCCAATCTCGAAGCCTTCCACATGGGGCGGGACTACGCACTCAAGCATCTCGACTGCCCGATCGGGCTGAAGGTGCGGCGCGCGGATCAGGTGGGCGATCGCATCTCGATCGACGGCAACGCCGCCGCCGCGCTGGGCGCGGTGTATGGCGGGGCTTCCGTCGCGGCCTGGTATCCGATCACACCGTCTTCCTCGCTCGCCGAGGCGTTCGCGCGCTACTGCCAGCGCTACCGGGTGGACAAGGCGACCGGGCGCAACAAATTCGCCATCGTGCAGGCCGAGGACGAGCTTGCCTCCATCGGCATGGTGATCGGCGCGGGCTGGAACGGCGCGCGCGCCTTCACCGCGACCTCCGGTCCCGGCATCTCGTTGATGCAGGAGTTCTTCGGGCTGGCCTATTTCGCCGAGATCCCCGCGGTGATCTTCGACGTGCAGCGCGCCGGGCCGTCCACCGGGATGCCGACGCGCACGCAGCAATGCGACGTGCTGGCCTGCGCCTATGCCTCGCACGGCGACACCAAGCACGTGCTGCTGTTCCCGGAAGACCCGCATGAGTGCTTCACCATGGGGGCGCAGGCGTTCGATCTGGCGGACCGGCTGCAAACCCCGGTGTTCGTGCTGCTCGATCTCGATATCGGCATGAACGAGCGGCTGTGCGCGCCGTTCACGTGGGACGATTCGAAGCGCATGGACCGCGGCAAGGTGATGACCGCGGCCGAGCTGGAGGCGGGCAAGGATTTCGGCCGCTACCTGGACGTGGACGGCGACGGCATCCCGTATCGCACCTATCCCGGCACGCACCCGACGCGCGGGGCGTTCTTCACCCGCGGCACGTCGAAGGACCGCTACGCGCGCTACACCGAGGAAGGTCCCGCCTACCAGGACAACATGGAGCGGCTGCTGCGCAAGCACGACACCGCGAAGTCCCTGCTGCCCCGCCCGTTGGCCCACCCGGCTTCGGCGCCGACGCGGCTCGGCGCGATCTATTATGGCTCCACCAGCCCGGCGATGGACGAGGCGGCGGGCCTGCTCGCCGAGGAGGGGCTGCCGATCGACTGCCTGCGCGTGCGCGGCTTTCCGTTCCACCACGACGTGGCGGAATTCATCGCCGCCCACGATCAGGTGTTCGTGGTCGAGCAGAACCGCGACGGCCAGTTGCGCAGCCTGCTGATCAACGAGCTTGAGGTCGCGCCGTCGCGGCTCGCCCGGATCGTGCATTACGACGGCAGCCCGATCACCGCCCGCTTCATCGCCGGCGCGATCGCGAAGGCCCATACCCAATCCCGGAAGGTCGCGCCATGACGTTCCTGCCGAAACCGAAACTGCACCACCCCGCGCTCGGCCACAACGCGCTCGGCTACACGCGACGGGACTACGAGGGGGCGATCTCGACGCTCTGTGCCGGCTGCGGGCACGATTCGATCAGCGCTGCCATCGTGCGCGCCTGCTTCGAGCTCGATCTGCCGCCGCACCGGATCGCCAAGCTCTCCGGCATCGGCTGCTCGTCCAAGACGCCGACCTATTTCCTCGGCGCCTCGCACGGGTTCAATTCGGTGCACGGGCGGATGCCGTCGGTGTTGACCGGGGCCAACCTGGCGAACCGCGAGCTGATCTACCTCGGCGTGTCCGGCGACGGGGATTCGGCGTCCATCGGCATCGGCCAGTTCGCCCACGCCATGCGCCGCAGCGTCAACATGGTCTATATCGTCGAGAACAACGGCGTCTATGGCCTGACCAAGGGCCAGTTCTCCGCCACCTCCGACAAGGGCGCGAAGTCGAAGCGCGGCGTGGTGAACAGCGACGAGCCGATCGACATGGTCGGCATGGCGCTGCAACTCGGCGCCACCTTCGTCGCCCGCAGCTTCTCCGGCGACAAGGCCCAGTTGGTGCCGCTGATCGAGGCGGCGATCCGCCATCAGGGCGCCGCGTTCATCGACTGCATTTCCCCCTGCGTCGCCTTCAACAACCACGAAGGCTCGACCAAGAGCTACGACTTCGTGCGCGATCACAATCAGGCGGTCAACGCGCTGGATGTGATCGAGGGGCGGGAGGAGATCACCGTGGACTATGCGCCCGGCACGGTGGAGATGGTGCAGCAGCACGACGGTTCCTGGCTGCGACTGCGCAAGCTGGCCGATGAATACGACGTGCATGATCGGGTGGCGGCGATGGACTACATGCACCGTCGCCACGCCGCCGGCGAGATCGTCACCGGCCTGCTGTATGTCGATCCGGCCCCGCACGACCTGCACGGGATGCTGCACACGGTCGATGCCCCGTTCAATGCACTGGACGACGCGGCGCTGGTTCCCGGCGCCGCCGCGCTTGAGAAGATCAACGCCGGGTTGCGCTAGCCCCGCCCCGGCGAGCAGGGAGGACGCCGCATGCCCCGTCGCCCCGACTTCGTTCCCGCCGGCGTGATCCCGGCCACGCTGCTCGCCCTGCACGACGATTTCAGCATCGACGAGCGCGGCACCCGCCGGCACCTGCGCGATGTGGCCGCCACGCAGGGCATCTCGGCGATCACCGTCAACGGCCACGCCTCCGAGGTGCATGCCTGCACCGAGGCCGAGCAGCAGCGCATCCTGGCGCTGACGCTGGCCGAGATCGGCGACCGGCTGCCGATCATCTCCGGTGTCTGGGCCGACGGCAGCGCCAATGCGGCACGGATCGCGCGGATGGCGGCGGCCGAGGGCGCCGCCGCGCTGCTGGTGTTCCCCTCCCAGGTGTTCTCGATGGGCGGGCAGTTGCGTCCGGAGATGGCGGAAGCCCATTTCGGGGCGATCGCCGCCGCGACCGACCTGCCGCTGATCGTGTTCGCCTACCCGGAGCGGTCCACCGTCTCCTACCCGCTGGAAACCTTGGTGCGGCTGGCGGAGACGATCCCCTCGATCCGGGCGATCAAGGACTGGTGCAACGACCCGATGCTGCACGAGCGCCAGATCCGCACCCTGCAATCCCTGCCCCGCCCGGTGAACGTGCTGACCACGCACAGCGCCTGGCTGATGGCCTCGCTGGCACTCGGCTGCAACGGGCTGCTGTCGGGCTCGGGCAGCGTGGTCCCGGAGTTGCAGGCCGCGTTGTGGCAGGCGGTGCAGGGGGGCGACCTGACCGCGGCGCGGGCAGTGAACGAGCGCATCTATCCGCTGGCGCAGGCGTTCTACGGCGCCCCCGCGCTCGATATGCACAACCGGATGAAGGAATGCCTGGTGATGCTGGGGCGGATGGAGCGCGCGGTGGTGCGCCCGCCG
>JAJZVS010000065.1 GCA_021845555.1 Pseudomonadota bacterium | reverse complement strand
CTCGTATTCGCTGATCTGGCGGCCGAACAGCGTGGGCACGCCGAAGAAGATGCTCGGTCGGAAGCGCGCGATGGCGGCGAAGGTGCTCTCCGGCGTCGGCCGGTCGGGCATCAGGATCGCGGTGCCGCCGACCCACAGCGGGAAGGCCATCGCGTTGCCGAGCCCGTAGGAGAAGAACAGCTTGGCGGCGGAGAAGAACACGTCGTCCTCCCGGAACCCCACCGTCTCGATCCCGTAGTGCTGGCAGGCGACCACCTGGTCGCGGTGGGTGTGGATCGCCCCCTTCGGTCGCCCGGTCGAGCCGGAGGAATAGAGCCAGTAGCAATCGTCGAGCGCCCCGGTGGGCGCGGGATCGAGCCGCGGCGAGGCCGCCGCCAGCAGCGCCGGCAGGCTGTCGCCGGGGCCGGACACCCGGAACACCGCGACCGGCCGATGCGTCGCCTGTGCCAGTCCCGGTTCCACCTCCGCGGCGAGCGCGGGGGAATACGCCAGGCCCGTGCAGGCCGAGTCGTCGATCATGTAGGCGTAGTCGGCGGCACGCAGCAGGGTGTTGAGCGGGACCGGCACGATGCCCGCCTTCACCGCGCCCCAGAACAGATAGAAGAACTCCGGCCCGTCCAGCACCACCATTCCCAGCCGGTCGCCGGGCTTGATGCCGAGGCCGAGCAGCGCGTTGCCGCAGCGCGCCACCCGCTCGGCGAGTTCGGCATAGGTCACCGCCTCGGTCGCGGTGCGGATCGCGACCTTGGCGCCGCGGCCTTCCGCCAGGTGGCGGTCGATGAACGGCACCGCGAGGTTGAAGCGCGCCGCGAAGCGGATCTGGCAGCACTCCGGCCCGGGTTCGATCGCGACAGTGTTATCCTGCATGGTGCTCTCCTGGTGGCATGGGCGGTTCGCCCCGGGGTGCCAGCAATTCTCGCTTTTCCGACAAAGGCCTGGTGTCGGCTCATGCTTTCCCGTCCGGCCCGGCCAGGACGGGGATGTCCCGGCGCCGCGCCGCTTGGTGTTGCGGCAAAATGGTGATTGAATGCCGGATAAGGCGGCATCGTGTCCGGATGGGTGCCCGCGTGGGTGCCGGCGGCTGTCCCGGCCTCGGGCGTTGAACGCCCGGCCGCGGCATTGCTAAGCAGGCGCTACGGTGCGAACGAGCGCCGCACCGGGCGACGAAGCCTGAGCGGAGATGGAACGACGAATGGCAAAGACGGTCCGGATCGGCGGCGAGGAGGAGATCGGCATCCGCCCCGCCACCCCGGCGGACGTGCCGGGCGTGATCGCGCTCGATCAGGAGGTCACCGGCCTGCTCAAGGCCGAGTACTGGCGCGACATGTTCGACCGCTACGGCGCGCGGGGGGACGACTCCCGATTCTTCCTGGTCGCCGGCGCGCCCACGCGCATCGACGGCTTCATCGTCGGCGAGGTGCGCGCCTGGGAGTTTGGCTCCTCCCCCTCGGGCTGGATTTTCGCCGTGCAGGTGCGCGCCCGGCTGCGCGTCCAGGGCCTTGGCTCGCGACTGTTCGAGGCGGTCGCCGCGCGCTTCCGCGCCGCCGGCGTCGATCGCATTCGCACCATGGTGGCGCGCGACAACACCGTGATCCATTCCTTCTTCCGCAGCCAGGGGATGATGGCCGGCCCCTTCATCGAGCTGGAGATGCGCCTTGACTGACCGACCCGCCTTCCGCCCGCCGCCGGTGCCGGCATGAAGTTGCAGAAAGCCACCGAGTTCGCGCTCTATGCGGTGCTGGAACTCGCCGCCGATCCGTCGCGCCAGCTCACCGCGGTGGAGATCGCCGAGAAATACGGGATTTCCTCCCATCACCTGGCCAAGGTGCTGCGCGACCTCGGCCGCGCCGGGCTGGTCGATGCGGTGCGCGGCGTCGGCGGCGGCTACCGTTTCGCCGGCAACGCCAAGCGCCTGACCCTGATGGACGTGATCCGCCTGTTCGAGGACGCCGGCAGCGAGTCCGAGGATGCCGCGCCGCGCCCGCCGGGCGAGGATATCGCCGAGGGGCTGCGCTTCGTGCTGGCCGAGATCGACGCGCAGACTGGCGCGACGCTGTGCTCCATCAGCCTCTCCACCATGCTGAAACTGGTGGCCCGTCGCCCCTGGACCGCGGCGGCCGAGACCAGGCCCGCCCGCCGGGCGGCGCGGCGCGCGCGCTGAACCGGCCACGGCGCCCCGTTGCGGGCGGTCAGACCGCGCGTGCATGGCTGCCCCCGCTGCCCCGGCCCCCGCTGCCCCGCGTCGGCACCACCGGCAGGACGACGGCGCGGATGAATGCCGCGCGCGTGATCAGCAGCGCCTTCACCCCCCAGCCGGACAGCGCCGCGAGAACCCCACCCGCCCAGGCCAGCAGCGTGGCCGGCAATTCGGGCGTTCCCGGCGCCGCCAGCAGCGCGAAGCCGAGCGCCAGCGCGACCGCCGCCAGACCGGCCAGCTGCGCCGCCCGCGCCAGCCGGGCCGGCGGCGTGGCGAACACCCCAAGCGCGCGCGCCGCCGCCGGCGTGCCGGCGAGGCCCGCGCGGTAGGCGAGCCACGCGCCTTCTCGCGCCAGCAAGGCGAACAGCGTCAGGGTGAGCCACGGCACGGCATGGGCCCCGGCGAGCAGAAACACCCCGCTGCCCTCGGCCAGCCCGGTGGCGAGGATCAGCGGCATGAGTTCCCCCTGGCGCCAGGCCGGAATCCCGCGCGCCGCGCGCAGGATGCGCGCCTGGCAGAACAGGAACCCGGCCGCGAGCAGCGCCGCGAGGACCGCGGCCGGCACGCTGTCCGCCGCGACCGCGGCCGCGCCGAGGGGGATCAGCACGGTGGCGACGATCCCCTCCCGCGTCATCCACGAGGTGCGCGGATGGAAGAATACGTTGAAGGCGCGCCAGGGCTTGCCGATCTCCAGCCATACCAGCGACAGCCCGGCGGCGACGAAGCCGAGGCCGAGCGCGAGCGGCAGGCGGAACGGTTCGCCCGCGACCGCCGCGATCGCCGCGACGACGATCAACCCCGACCCGGTGCCGCCGCCGATGAAATTGCCCGCCGCGCGCAGGTCCCAATGCCGCTGGCGCCGGGACGTTACGGTCTGGCTCATAGCGTGCCCTTGTCCCAGATGTAGTAGAAGCCGGGCTCGGTGCCCTCGCTTTCGTGCATGCGGAACCACTGGTTTTCCGCCAGCAAGGTGGCGATCGGCCCGTCCTTGTCCTCGATGTCGCCGAACCGCAGCGCGCCGGAGATGCAGGAGTTGACGCAGAGCGGCGTCGCCTCGGGGTCCTGGCCGGGGACCAGCCCGCGCGCGGTGCCGGCGTCGATCCGCCCGGCGCAGAAGGTGCATTTGGTGGCGACGCCGATCCTCTCCCGCCCGATGCGGGTCGCTTCCACCGCGGTGGGTTGCTCGCCGAACGCGTATTCGGCGTGATCGACCATGCTGCGCGCATCGTACGGGCAGGCCATGGCGCAGTAGCTGCACCCGATGCACAGCTCGTAATCGATGGTGACGATCCCGTCCGCCCGCTGCCCGGTGGCCGTGGAGGGGCAGACCTCCATGCAGGGCGGGTTCGCGCAGTGCTGGCAGCCCACGGGGACGAACACCCGGTTCACGTTCGGGTAGGTGCCGGTTTCCAGATCGAGCACGCGCCGCCACTGCACGCCGGGCGGCGTGCCGTTGCCTTCCTTGCAGGCGGCGGTGCAGGTCTGGCAGCCGACGCAGCGGCGGAGATCCGCCACCATCACATAGCGGGTCATGCCACACCTGCCTGCGCCGGGGCGGCGATCCTGCGCACCGAGACGCGGACGACATCGGCGCCCGAGCCGGTCGCATCGGTCAGTGCCAGCGACAACGGCACCACGGTGTTGAGCGAGGGGAAGGGCAGGTCCTTGGCGAACGGGGTCTTCCAGTGGTCGAACTGGCCGGGGATCACCACCGTGTCCGGCCGGCAGCCCTGAACCACCGCGGCGCGGCCCTGGGTGGCGCCGATCGGCGAGCGCACCTCCACCCAGTCCCCGTTGGCGATCCCGAGCCCGGCGGCGGTGGTTGCGTTGATGACCACCGCGCCGTGGTTGCGCAGATTGGCGCTGACTTCGTGCATCAGCGGGATGCCGGCGTTGTTGCCGGTGGTGTAGGGCATCACCTTGGTGGTGATGCCCCACAGCGGATAGTCGGCCGGATCGGCGCCCATGGAGCGGATCGACTCCACCCAGCGCTCCGGCACGTCGTGCCATTCGGGGATCGCCACGTATTCGGAAAGCTGGCTGTCCCACCAGTGGATGTCGTGCTCGTGCAGCCGCCGGCCGAGTTCCGCGCCGACGCGCAGCAGGCGTTCCTGGTACGGCAGTTCGTAGCGCAGGCCCTGGCGGACCATGGTGGGGGTGAGGAACCAGTCCTCGCGGTCGAACGGCACCACGTAGTGGCCGTGCTGCTTGAACCAGTCGAGGTCGTGGACTTCCTTGCCCTCGCTGAGCGCGGCGGTGGCGGCCTGGCAGACCGCGTTCCAGATCGTCTCGACGCTGTGCGCCTGATCGGTCGCCAGGCTGAAATCGTAGCCCTCGCCCTTCAGCGGCACCAGCGCGGCGCCGCGGTTGAGGGCCGCGTTGTAGCGTTCCAGCAGCCCGGCGCGGCGGCAGAGCTCGGTGGTGATCCAGGTGAAGTCGCGCGCCTCCCCCAGCGGTTCCACCGCCGGGGCGCGCAGCGCGACGCCCTGATGGGCCCAGTGCTGCTCGACGAACTTGGTGCCGCCGACGCGGATCAGCTGGGTGCTTTCCAGATCGGTCGCGTCCGGCAGCAGGATGTCGGCCATGTGGTTGGTTTCGTCGAACGTGTAGGCGAACGCCACGATGAACGGCATGCGCGCCATCGCCCGGCCGATCCGCGCGGTGTCCCAGAAGGAGATCGCCGGGTTGGTGCGGAAGGCGAACCAGATCTCCGGCAGTTCGGGATCGGGCCATTCCTTCGGCGCGTCGGAGGCGAACATCCAGGCGAGATGCGTCGGCCCCAGCGCCTGCGCCCAGGGCGAGTTGCCGACGATCGGCACCAGGGTGCGATGCGCGTTGCGCCCGGTGGGCTGCGCCATCCAGTCCTTCTGGCTGGTGGCGTTGAAATGCGCCACCATGAAGCCGTCCTCGCCCGGCTGCACGCTTTTCAGCCGGTTGTCGTGCGGCTTGTTGAGCCGCACCGTGGTGCCGAGCGTGCCGCCCGGCACTTCCAGCGCGCCCACCAGGGTGGCCAGCATGGTGCGGGCCCAGCAGCACTCGTAGGCGCCCCAGCCGTTGTTGACGGTCTTGCCGAGGGTGACCGCGACGGGGCGGAACGGCAGCGTCTCGCCGTCGATCTCGATCGTCTCGCCGATGCAGGCGTTTTCCAGGAATTCGGCGGCGATGCGGCGGATGGTTTCGGCCGGGATGTCGCAGATGCCGGCGGCCCAGTCGGGCGTGTGGGCTGCCATCGCGTCCGCCATCGCGGTGAAGGCGGTGCGGGCGGCGGCATCGCGCTGCGGGCGGATCTCGTCGTCCGGGCCGCGCGTCACGGCGTCGGCCACCGTGAAGCGGCCTTCCAGCGCGAGACGCGCGCCTTCGGTGTCGAACGGCACCGGCCGGTTGGTGATTTCGTCCCAGACCAGCGGCTTGCGGCTTGCGGGATCGCGCAGGTAGTAGCCGTCCGGCCCGATCAGATAGGGCGAGGCGGTGCGGTCGCGCAGGAACGCCACGTCGAGTGCGCCGCGGGGATGCTCGAACAGCATCGCGTGGATCAGCGCCAGCAGGAACGCCGGGTCGGTCTTCGGCTTGATCGGCACCCATTCGGCCGAGCAGGCGCCGGTGGGCGAGAGATGCGGCTCGATCTGCACCCGCTTCACGCCGCGGATGCGCGCGTCGGCATGGCGGCGCACGGCGCAGACGCCGCCCGAGACTTCCGCGTTGTTGCCGCAGGAGATCAGGTAGCGCGTGCGGACGGTATCGGACGTGACGGTGAAGCCGCGGTGCCAGAACTCCCCGTACAGATGCTCGGAATGGACGCATTTCACGCCCTGGCCGGAGCCGAAACTGTAGTCGATCATCCCCCAGGCGGAGAGGAAGGCGGGAAACGTCCCCATGTAGCTCTGCGGCGTGCCGCCATGGCCGAAGGTGGCGGCGACGCGCGGCAATCCGGCGTCGTTCAGCAGGCCCCGCGCGCGGATGTCGTTCAGTTTCGCCGCGATCGCATCGAGCGCCTCGTCCCAGGAGATCGGCACGAAGCCCGGGTCCTCATTGCGCCCCTTGCGCGGATTGGTGCGCTTCATCGGCGTGAGCACGCGGTGCGGATTGTAGGTCTTCTGCACCAGGCCGAACGCCTTGACGCAGACCCGCCCCAGGCCGGGATGGATCGCCTCGGCCTGGTGGCAGGGTTCGATGCGGGTGGCGATGCCGTTTTCCACCCGCACCGTCATCAGGTCGGGACCGGCAACGCAGTTGTAGCAGAAGCTCGGGACCTCGCGGACGTCCTTCGCGGCGGATGCGGACATCGGTCTCTCCCTCAGCGCTTCGGCCGCAGGTCGCGCACGCGCACGGCCTTGCCCTGCGAGCGCGGCAGCGCGCCCGGCTCGCGCACCGCGATCGCCGCGCTGATGCCGACCAGCGACTTGATCCGATGCGACACGGCGCCCGCGAGCTCCCGGTAGGCACCGGCTTCGAGCAGCGGATCGGCTTCCACCTCCACCCGCAGCGTATCCATCGTGCCGGTGTGCTCGACCACCAGCTGGTAGTGCGGGCTGACGCCGGGGAGGCCGACCAGCGCGGCTTCCACCTGGGTCGGATAGACGTTCACGCCGCGGATGATCAGCATGTCGTCGCTGCGTCCGGTGATGCGCATGATCCGCGCGTGCGTCCGGCCGCAGGCGCAGGGCGCCAGCTCCAGGCGGGAGATATCGCGCGTGCGGTAGCGGATCATCGGCAGCGCTTCCTTGGTGAGCGTGGTGATCACCAGTTCGCCCACCGAACCCGGCGGCAGCCGCGCGCCGGTGTCCGGGTCCACGGTCTCGAAGATGAAATGGTCCTCCCAGCCGTGCAGCCCGTCCTCGGCCTCGCACTCCACCGCCACGCCCGGCCCCAGCACTTCCGACAGGCCATAGACATCGCGCGCGGTGATGCCGAGCCGCGCGGAGAGCTCGGCGCGCATGCCGTCCGACCACGGCTCGGCGCCGAACATGCCGAGCCGGAGCGGGCCGGAGCGGAGATCGATACCCTCGTGCTCCGCCACCTCGGCCAGGTTGAGTGCGTAGGAGGGGGTGGCACACAGCACGCTGGCGCCGAAGTCGCGCAGCAGCACCACCTGCCGCTCGGTGCCGCCGCCGGACGCGGGCACTACGGTGGCGCCCAGCCGCTCGGCCCCGCCGTGGAAGCCGAGCCCGCCGGTGAACAGCCCGTAGCCATAGGCGTTGTGCAGCACGTCGCCCGGCCGCGCCCCGGCGGTGGCGAGGCAGCGCGCCACCAGCCCGGCCCAGTTCTCCAGATCGCCGCGCGTGTAGCCCACCACGGTCGGCCGGCCGGTGGTGCCGGAGGAAGCGTGCAGGCGGATGATCTGCTCGCGCGGCACCGCGAACAGGCCGAACGGATAGGCATCGCGCAGGTCGGTCTTCAGGCTGAACGGGAAATGGGCGAGATCGTCGAGGCTGCGCAGGTCCTCGGGGCGCACCCCGGCGGCGTCGCATTTCGCGCGGTAGGGGGCGACGTTGTCGTAGGTCCGGCGCAGCGTCGCGCGCAGGCGTTCCAGTTGCAACGACGCCAGCGCGTCGCGCGACATCGTTTCCGCGTCCGGGTTGAAATAGTACCGCGGCGCGGGCTTCGGCGCGACCACGACCGGCGCGACCACAACCGGCGCGGCCACAACCGGGGCAACCGGCGGCGGCGCGGCGGCGACGAAGCGTACCAGAGCGGCCAGCCGTTCGTTCACCTTGGCCTGGATGGTCGCGATCTCCGCGGCCGACAGGTGGCGGTATTTGCCGATCCCGGCGAGATAATCCGTCACCGGCCGCGGCCGATCGACCTTGCGGGTGAAGCGCACGCCCTCGGCAGGGGTGAATTCCCACAACGGGTGAAAATTCGTCTCGACCCCGAGCCGGGCCACCTCGGTGGTCATGGAGGTCGGGAAGCGCCAGCCGGACGGGCAGGGGGCATAGACGTGCAGATAGGCGAAGCCGGTGCGCGACGCTTCCATCGCTTTTTCGAGCTTGTCGTAATAATCCTCCAGGAAGGCGGTGGAGGCGGTGGCGACGTAGCTCGGGTTGTGCATCACCATCACCAGCGGCAGGTTCTTCGCCTCCTCCGCCTTGCCGTGCAGCGCGGGGCCCACGGGGGTCGTGGAGGTCCAGGATCCCTGCGGCGTGCTGCCGGAGGCCTGCATGCCGGTGTTCATGTAGCCTTCGTTATCGACGCAGACGAACAGGATCGGATCGTTGCGGGAGGCCGCGCCCGACAGCGACTGGAACCCGGCATCCGCGGTGCCGCCGTCGCCGGCCAGCGCGAGCGCGGTGATCTCCCGGCCCTGGCGGCGGAACTGGCGCTGCAGCCCGGCCAGCATGGAGGCGGTGTTGGTCAGCAGCGGGTGGAAGATCGGCACCTTGGACCCCGTGCGGCCGTTGTAGCCGACCGTGCCCATGCCGGGGATGCAGCCGGGCGGCGCGGCCACCACCACCTCCGGTCCCACTTTGCGCAGCGTGTGGCGGATCAGCAGTTCCGAATGGCAGCCCTGGCAGGCGGCCAGGCCGGGGACGAACAGATCCTCGCGCGCGCCCTGCGTGTTGTACAGCCCGGCGGCGGTGCGGTAGCTCAGCGCGCCGGTCGGGCAGACGCGCACGCAGGCGGGATCGCCATCGCAGGTGTCGCATTTCGCCACATGGCCGACCGCGGCTTCATAGGCGATGCCGCCATAGGCGCAGCCGGCGGTGCACAGCAGGCAGGTGACGCAGCGGTCTTCGTCCCAGTCGATCACGCCGGTCGTCTGGTTCTTCGTCAGCGCGCCGGCCGGGCAATGGGTCGCGCAGTCGGGCGTGCCGCACTGGCGGCACAGCGCGAGATCCGGCGCGGCGCCGGCTTCGCCCGACGGCAGGATGCGGATCCGCGCCTGCGCGAGATCGCGCGTGCCCGATTTCGCTTCCGCGCAGGCGGTCATGCAGTCGCCGCAGCCGTCGCAAAGCTCGGAGCGGAAGGCGATCGTGTTGAAGCTCATGCCCATCGTCGTGCCCCCCGCTAGCGCCACTGCCGCGACATCAGCATCCGCCCGGTCGCGCGGGGTTGATCGAGGAACCGGTCCCTGACCGGACCGAGATCGACGCGCCGCAGGATCATTTCGTGCAGGATGCCGGCATCGAGCGGCAGGTTCACCGCGGCGATGCCGAGCAGGCGGTCGTCCTTCAGCGCGATCCGCCAGTAGGCCCCGGCGTTCGCATCGTGCCGCGTGGCCAGTTCGGCGCCCTCGGGCGGCGCGCCGGCGACGCCGGTGCCGACGGAGATCGCCGACTGGCCGAAGAAGCAATAGGTGTTGCGCGGCACGCTGCCGCGGTAGGGCGCGAGGGCGGGGTCGCCCGCCATCGCCATCCCGGCCGTGCGGCCCTGGGCGACGGCTTCCGGCAGGATGCCGGCCAGCGCGGTGCCGGGACCGGGAAACACCGGCGCCTCGGCCACGTCGCCGGCGGCCCAGATCCCGGGCGCGCTGGTTTGCATCGTCGCATCGACCAGGATGCCGCGATCGGTGGCGATGGCGGCGCCGGCGAGATAGCCGAGATCGGCGCGCACGCCGGTCGCGACCAGCAGCAGATCGGCCTCCAGCACCGCGCCGTCGTCCAGGGTGACGCGGCTTCCCGCGCCGTCCGGGGCAACCGCGACCGCGGAGCGCCCGGTGCGGAACACCACGCCATGCGCGGCGAAGCTGGCGGCGATCATCGCCGCCGCCTCGGCATCGAAATAGCTCGGCAGCACCTGATCGCGCGGCTCGATGACGGTGACGGCGATCCCGGCCTCGGCGAGGTTCTCGGCGGCGTGCATGCCGATCAGCCCGGCGCCCAGCACCACCGCGCGGCGTGCCGTGCCGATCGCCTCGCGCAGCGCCAGGCTGTCGTCGAGCGTGCGCAGACGGTGGAAGCGCACGCTGTCGAGTCCCGCGATCGCCGGAACCACGGGCGTCGCGCCGGTGGCCAGCAGCAGCTTGCCGTAGTGCCAGGCGGTACCGTCTTCCAGCGCGACCTCGTGCGCCTCGGGCCGCACCGCCGCCACCGGCGCGCCGCGCTCGAAGCGGATGTGCTGGCCGGCGAAGAACGCCGCGTCGCGCAGCACCGCCTTGGCGGGCGCGGAGCGGCCGGAGACCACATAGGGCAGCAGGGTCGGCGAATAGGGCAGGTGGCGGTCGCGCGTCAGCACCGTCAGCGACCCCTCGGGGTCCGCCAGCCGGATCGCGGCCATCGCCTCCAGCGCGGCGTGCGAACTGCCGACGATCAGATAGTCGCTGGTGTTCATCGGGGCGTTCCTTCCTCGCGGGCGTTCAGCCACACCGGCAGCGCGGCGGGAGGGGCGGTCAGGGCGGCGGCGGTGTCGGCGATCACCCGGGAGAAATGCGCCTCGGTCAGATCCGCGCCGGCCAGGCCGCCGATGAAGGACAGCACCGGGATCGGGCTGGGGCTGCCATACAGCGCGCCGCGCACCTCCTGGCAGACCGGGCCGCAGTTCCAGCCGTAGGAAACGGCCCGATCGACCACGCCGAGCGCGCGCACCTTGGCCGCCGCCCGCGCCAGCGCTGCGACCGGGAACGGGCGGAACGTCTTGATGCGGATCACCCCCACGGCGATGCCCGCCTCGCGTGCCGCATCCACCGCGTCCTTGGCGGCGCCGCTCATGGAGCCGATCGTCACCAGCGCGATGTCGGCGTCGTCCAGCCGGTATTCCTCGACCAGCGGCGCCCAGTTGCGGCCGAAGGCGCGCGCCCAGTCGGCATGCACGTCGGTGATCACCTCGAGCGCGGTCTGCATGCCGCGGCACAGGCTCTGGCGGTAGGCGACGAAGCGGGCCGCGCCGTCCGCATCCGCTCCGCCGGTGAGCGGATCGACCGCCATCGGCCGGTCGGGATCGAGCGCCGCGTGCCAGTTGACGTTCTTCGGTCCGAGGAAGGCGTCCACCCCCGGCTGGTCGGGGATCTCGACCCGGCTCACCGCGTAGGACAGGTAGTTGCCGTCGTGGTTGATGTTGACCGGCAGCATCACCTCGGGGTGTTCGGCGATGCGGTAGGCCATGATGACGGTATCCAGCACTTCCTGCGCCGATTCGCAGAACATGTGGATCCAGCCGGCATCGCGCACCGTCATCACGTCCTGCTGGCCGCCCCACACGCATTGCGGGGACAGCATGTCGCGGTTGACCAGCGAGGCCACCATCGGCAGCCGCAGTCCGGGGGTGCGGACATAGGGTTCGAACATGAACGCGAGGCCGGGACCGGACGTCGCGGTATAGGTGCGCGCCCCGGCCAGGCAGGCGCCCTGCAGGGCCGACAGCACGCTATGCTCGCCCTCCACGTTCATCAGCTCGGCGTCCAGCGTGCCGTCGGCGATGAATTTCGACAGGTATTCGACCAGCGAGGATTGCGGCGTGATCGGATAGACCGCGACCACGTCGGGGCGGGACAGTTTCACCCCCCAGGCGGCGGCTTCGTTGCCGTCGCACACGGCGATGCGCGCCATGTTGTTCATGCCGCCGTCTCCTCGACCATGCGGATCGCGCGATGCGGGCATTCCTGGGCGCAGATGCCGCAGCCCTTGCAGGCGGCCAGATCGACGTCGAACCAGGCGGCTTTCTCGACCATGCATTGGACCGGGCAGTAGAGCCAGCAGATCGCGCATTTCACGCAGCGATCGCGTGCCACCACCGGGCGCATCGCCCGCCAGTCCCCGGCCAGCATCGGGCTCAGCACGGTGGCGACGGGACAGAGATCCGCGGGGATGCCCGAGGTATCGGCGCGCGCCCGGCTCATGGGACGAGCTCCGGGGTCAGGGAAAGCACCTCGGTTTCGTCATAACCGCGCTGCATGGCGCGGCGGTTCTGTTCCAGTCCGGCGTCGCGGAATTCGGCCGCCTCCAGCGCCCCGGTCAGGGCGGCGAGCGAGACCAGCCCGGTGGCGCGGGCGAAGGCGCCGAGCATGATCGAATTGGTGATCGGCCGCCCGAAGATCGCCAGCGCGATCCCCACCGCGTCGCACAGGCCGAGCGTGGCGAGATCGTCCGGCCGCTCGATCGCCCCGGCGCGCTGCCCGGAGGCCTGGATCAGCGTGCCGCCGGGCTTGATCCCGGCGAAGATATCGACCATCCGCGGCAGGGTGGGATCGATGCAGATCACACAATCCGGGCGGTAGATGTTGGTCAGGCTGCGGATCTCGCGGCCATCGACGCGCAGGCAGGCGGAGACCGGGGCGCCGCGCCGCTCGAACCCGAAGCTCGGGATGGCGACGGCGTATTTGCCTTCATCGACGAAGGCCTGGGCGAGGATGGCGGAGGCGAGCACCGCGCCCTGTCCGCCGCGGCCGTGGATGCGAATCTCATACATCACGCCCTCCGGTGCGCGGGTTGGGGAGGTGGGTCATCCGGCCTTGGCCTTGGCGAGCTTGGCGGTCAGGCGCTGCTTGGCCTTCGCCATATCGACGATGAAGCGGGTGTGCCGGCCGCGGGCGATCTCCTCCACCGCGTCCCGCGCGACCACGTCCAGCACGACTCGCCGTCCTTCGACCTCGGCGACGGTGACGGTGATGCTG
>JAJZVS010000064.1 GCA_021845555.1 Pseudomonadota bacterium | reverse complement strand
AAGCTGCTGGTGATCTATTCGCCCCCGTACGGGGAGAACCCGGCACAGGTGATCCGCGTCTGAGGTGCCTCCGGCGGAGCGGACCCGTCGTGGATGAAGCCGCGGTCCGGCACGCCCCCTCCTCCCATCATGGCCGGGCTTGACCATCTGCGCACGGACGATCGGGGGCGGATGGCCGGGTCAAGCCCGACCATGACGGTAAGGTACGTTCAGACCGCCCTCCCCCACCCCTGGCGCCGGCCGCGCCGCGCGCGCAGACTGCGCCCGGGCCACCAGCCCCACCAGGACAGGAGGAAACCGATGCAGGCCGCCATACTGCAAGAGGTCAACGCGCCGCTGACGATCGAGGCGGTGGAGATCGAGAAGCCCAAGCGCCGGGAGGTGCTGCTGCGCACCGCCTTCGCCGGGCTGTGCCATTCCGATCTGCATTTCATCGAGGGGCTGTACCCCTTCCCGCTCCCCTGCGTGCTCGGCCACGAGGCCGCGGCGGTGGTCGAAGCGGTCGGCGAGGATGTCACCTACGTCAAACCCGGCGATCACGTCATCACTTGTCTGTCCGTGTTCTGCGGCGAGTGCGCGCAATGCGTCACCGGCCATCCGAACCTGTGTGAGAACACGGAAGTGAAACTGTTGCCCGGCGCGGCGCGCCGGCTGCGCTGGAAGGGCGCGGTGCTGAACCAGGCGTTCAACCTGTCCGCCTTCGCCGAGCAGATGCTGGTGCACGAGCACGCGATCGTGAAGATCGACCCGACCATCCCGCTCGATCGCGCCACGCTGGTGGGCTGCGGGGTGATGACCGGGGTGGGCGCGGTGTTCCATGCCGCCAAGGTCGAGCCGGGCAGCACGGTCGCGGTGATCGGCTGCGGCGGTATCGGCCTGTCCGCGGTGAACGGCGCGGCGATCGCCGGGGCGGAGCGGATCATCGCGATCGATACGATGGCCTCGAAGCTCGAACTGGCGAAGCAGATGGGCGCGACCGATACGATCAACGCGTCCAACGTCGATGCGGTGGCGGCGGTGAAGGAGCTCACCGGCGGCGGCGTGCCCTATTCCTTCGAGGCGATCGGCAGCAAGGCCACCGCCGAGCAATCCTTCGCCATGCTGCGTCCGGGCGGGGTCGCGACGATCATCGGCATGATCCCGTTCGGCACCAAGATCGAGCTGCACGGCGCCGACTTCCTGCGCGACCGCAAGATCCAGGGCACCTCGATGGGCGGCAACCGGTTCCGCGTCGATATGCCGCGGCTGTTGTCGCTGTGGCAGCAGGGCAAGCTGAAGCTGGATCATCTGATCTCCGGCCGCATCAAGCTGGACGGGATCAACGAGGGCTTCGCGCGGCTGAAATCGGGCGCGCCGGTGCGCCAGTTGATCGATTTCGGGGTGGGGTAACGGGCGGCGGACGGCACGCGCGGCAAGGCAGCCGGTTGGCGGCTGTGTTTCGTCTGGCGCGAGGGAGATGCGTTCGACGTCGAGGTCGTGGATTATCACCGGGGGTGAAGATGGCGATCCGTATCGAGGATCTGGACCGGATGGACTTCTCCGACACCGCCGACGCGCGGCGTATCGGGGCCGTGCCGCCCGGCGCGGTGCTGCGGGAGGAGTTCATGGCCCCGCTCGGCCTGTCGGCCCGGATGCTGGCGCGCGAGCTGGGCGTGCCGTCGAACCGGATCACCGCGGTCCTGGGCGGAACCCGGCGCGTGACGGCGGAAACGGCACTGCTGCTGGCCGAACGGTTCGGCACCTCGGCGGAGTTCTGGCTGAGCCTGCAGATGATGCATGATCTGGAGGAAGCACGGGGGTCGCGGCGCCGGGCGGCGTAGCCGCCGCCACGCGCCCCGGCCGCCGCCCCCCTCCCAAGGGCGCGCTTCACGGCGTGCTTCGCCGCGCGCTTCACCCCGCGTTCACACATTGCTGCGAAACCGGTCCTGGCCGCATCGGCCAGGGACGTCACCCGGGGACCCCAGCATGCCAGCATCCGCCGCGGACCTCGATTTCTATCGCGCGCTCCTTGCCGCCGCGCCCGGCACGCCGGCGCTGCGCGCGCAGCTCGCCGCCGCGCTGCTGGCCGGGGACGATCCCGACGCGGCGCTGGAACAGGCCGACGCGGCGCTGGCCGCCGATCCCGCCCTGCTGCCCGCCCTGCTCACCCGGGCGGACGCCTGCAAGCGGCTGCACCGCCACGCGGCGGCCGCGGCCGATCTGGAGCGCGCCGACGGGCTCGCGCCGGGGCGCGCGGCGATCCTGCTCGCGCTCGGCACCGCGCAGGCCGAATGCGACCGGCTGGATGCCGCCGAAGCCACGCTGCGCCGCGCCGCCGCCGCCGCGCCGGAGGACGCCGCGATTGCCGCCAGCCTGGGTTCGGTGCTGGTCCGCCGCGGCAGGTTCGGCCCCGCCGAAGCCTTATGCCGGCGGGCGCTGGCGCTGTCCCCCGGCCTGCGCGCGCCGCAGCAGAACCTGGCCGGGCTGCTCGCCGCCGCCCACCCCGCGGAGGCGCGCGCCCACCGCGACAGCGCCTATCGCGGCCAGCAGATCTTCATCGAGCCCGCGGCACGCTGCGCGCGCACGGTGCTGGTGCCGAGCGCGGCCGATAACGGCAACATCCCGCTGCGCCATCTGTTTCCGCGCGAAACCACCACGCTGATCCGCTGGTATGTGGAATACGCGACGCCGGACCAGGACCGCGCGCTGCCGGCGTTCGACCTGGTGTTCAACGCGATCGGCGATCCCGACCGCGCGCCGGTGCTGCCCGCAGCCGCCGCGCGGTTCTTCGCCGCCCCGCCCGCCCCGCTGCTCAACCCGCCGGCCGCGGTCGCGCGCACCGGCCGGGCCGACCTGCCCGCCCTGCTCGCCGGCATCCCGGGCATCGTGGTGCCGGAGGTCGTCCGCGCCACGCCCGCGGCTCCGCCCGTCGCGCTGCTGCCGGCGCTGGTGCGCCCGATCGGCGCGCATGGCGGGGACGGCGTGCGCCGCGTCGCCGATCCGGCGGCGCTCGCGGCGGCGCTGGCGGCGGGGGAGGCCTACGTCACCCGCTTCGTGGACACCGCCGACGCCGCCGGCTGGTACCGCAAATACCGCGTGATCTTCGTCGATCGCGTGCCCTATGCCTACCACCTGGCGATCGGGCGCGACTGGCTGGTGCACTACTGGACCGCCGGAATGGCGCAGGACCCGGCGCGGCGGGCGGAGGAAGCCCGCTTCCTGGCCGCGCCCGAAGCCGTGCTCGGCGCGTCGGCCTGGGCGGCGCTGGCGGCGATCGGCGCCAGGCTCGATCTCGATTTCGCCGGCATCGACTTCGCGCGCCTGCCCGACGGGCGGCTGGCGGTGTTCGAGGCCAACGCCACCATGCTGGTGCACCCCGAGGACGCGCCGATGTTCGCCTACCGCAACGCCGCCGTGGCACGCATCCTGGACGCGTTCGCGGCGATGGTCGGACGCAGCGTCAGGGCATGAAAAGCGATCGAACTTGCGCAGGAACGCCCGCTGGGATCACCGGCGCTCTCGCCTGAACATCGTGCGCCGCGGGCGTTCTTCCACAAACTCTCAGGGCATGACGGCGGTCTTGGTGCGCAGATACTCCAGCCGGTAGCGCCCGCCGACGAACGGCCCGAGCGCGCCGGCCGAGCGCAGCGCCTGCTGCACCGCGGCCAGATCGAGCGCCTGCGCATCGGTCGCCTCGATCAGCACGAACCAGGCCGGCGGCGTCTCGATGTCGCCGCGCGCGCGGGTTTCCACCGTGCGCAGATCGGAGGCGTCGCGTTCGGTGCGGCAGAGATGCGTCCCGGTCACCCGCGGCACCACCGCACAGCTGCGGGTGATGGTGGAGAGTTCGGGCGCCAGCATCGCCTCCGCCTCGAAGCGCAGCGTCAGCAGGATGCCGCCCAGGCCGGGGCCGCGGCTTTCCACCACCCGCGCCAGCGCCCGCGTGGTGGCGCGGAACTGCGCCGTCACCGCCCGCGTCGCCGGCGTGGGGTCGTTCAGCCGCGCGGCGTAGTCCGCGCCGGTGATCACCTCGAACGTATCGGCCTCATAGAGGGTGAAGAACTCCGGCTGCGTTTCGCCGTCCAGCGCGACGCAGCGCCGGCCGCGGCGGAAGCCGGGGATACCGACGCGCTCGGGCATGTGCTCGTTGATGTGCCAGTCGTAGAACGGCGCGCGCGCTTCCGACGCGATGTCGTTCCAGATCGCCACCACCGCCTCGCCTGCCAGCATGCCACTCTCCCCGCCGCACCGTCGGCGCCATCCTGCCACGAATCGCGGCGAGATGGGAGGCGGGCAAGGCGGCGTGCTGTTCAGCGATCGCTGAGCAGCGCCAGCAGCCCGGCCAGCAGCTTCGCCGGCGGCGGCGGGCAGCCGGGGATGGTCAGATCGACCGGCAGCACCTGCGCCACCGAACCGACGCAGGCGGGGCTTTGCGCGAACACCCCGCAGCCGGCGCCGCAATCGCCCACCGCGACCACCCATTTCGGCGCCGGCATCGCGGCATAGGTGCGCACCAGCGCCTCGCGCATGTGGCGCGTGACCGGTCCGGTGACCATCAGCACGTCGGCATGGCGCGGCGAGGCGACGAAGCGCAGGCCGAAGCGGTCCAGATCGTAGAACGCGTTGTTGAGCGCGTGCATTTCCAGCTCGCAGCCGTTGCACGATCCGGCATCGACGGCGCGGATCGACAGGCTGCGGCCCAGCCGCTTGCGCACAGCCCCGTCCAGCGCCGCGCCGAGCGCCGCCAGTTCCGGATCGGCAACCGCGGGTTCGGTCGCGGGCGGGCGCAGGCCTTGCAGCAAGGTGCGGAACATCAGAGATCCGTCCCGGAATAGGCGCAGTTGAAGGATTTGTTGCAGAGCGGGAAATCGGCGACGATGTTGCCCTTGGCGGCGGCTTCCAGCAGCGGCCATTGGAACCAGGAGGGATCGCGCAGATGCGCGCGCGCCACCCGGCCCGCGTCCATGCGCACCCAGGCGAGCACGTCGCCGCGAAAGCCCTCGACCAGCGCCAGCCCCTCCCCGGCGCGCGGCGGCAGCGCGACCGCCAGCGGACCGTCCGGCACGCGATCGAGGATCTGCTCGATCAGCCCGAGGCTGGCTGCGATCTCGTCGATCCGCACCCAGACGCGGGCGTTCACGTCGCCCTCCGCGCGCACCGGCACCACGAAGGCGAGCTGGTCGTACGGCGCGTAGCCGAGGTCGCGGCGGGCGTCGAAATCGCGGCCCGAGGCGCGGCCGACATAGCCGCCGGCGGCGAACTGGCGGGCCAGATCCGCGCTCAGGATGCCGGTGCCGTTGGTGCGGTCCTGCAAGGAGGCGGTGCCGTCGTAGAGCCGCACCAGCGGCGGGAAGCCGCTTCGCAGCTGGGACACCAGATCGAGCAGCAGGGCCGGAGCCGCCTCGGGCAGGTCGCGCGACACCCCGCCCGGCATCACGAAATCCATCATCAGCCGGTGGCCGAAGCAGGCATTGGCGGCGCGCAGCACGCGCTCGCGCAGCATGGCGCAATGCGCCTGCATCAGCGCGAAGGAGGCATCGTTGCAGACGCCCCCGATATCGCCGAGGTGGTTTGCCAGCCTTTCGAGCTCGGCGGCCAGCGCGCGCAGCCACACCGCGCGCGGCGGCGGCGCGGCGCCGGTCGCTTCCTCCACGGCGCGGGCGAAGGCCAGGCTGTAGGCCACGGTGCTGTCGCCGCAGGAACGGGCGGCGATGCGGGCGGCGACGGCGATCTCCGCACCCGCCAGCAGCGCTTCGATCCCCTTGTGGGTATAGCCGAGCCGCTGCTCCAGCCGCACCACCGTTTCCCCGTCGCAGGTGAAACGGAAGTGGCCGGGCTCGATGATGCCGGCGTGCACCGGACCGACCGGGGTCTGGTGCAGGCCCTCGCCCTCCACCGGCAGGAATTCATAGGCGGTGGGGGTCGGCCCGTGCGCGATCCAGGGGCGCGGGTCGGGCAGCCCCTCGGGGATCAGGCCATAGAGGTCGCGCAGCGTGCGTTCCAGCCGCAGCGCGGGGGAATGGACGCGGGCGAGCGAAGGATAGTGACCGTCGGGACAGTCGAACGCGAAGTGGCGGATTGTCGGGGGGCTTCCTTCCCCTCCCCCAACCCCCTCCCGCAAGGGGAGGGGGCTTTGTTCTCCCCCTCCCCCTGCGGGAGGGGGTTGGGGGGAGGGTGGCGGGGGTTGGGGCGAGGGCTCCAGCACCGCCAGATGCACGCGCCCGGGCTCGCCCCACAGGCCGAGCAGGCTCGCCTCTCCGGCGGCGAGACGCGCGCCGATGTCCTCCCACGCGCTCATCCGAGCAGCTTCGCCACGTGCTGGAACCAGGCGACCAGCGGTCCCGGCAGCCAGATCCCGGCGATCAGCACCAGCGACAGATGCGCGACGATCGGCACGTAGGACGCGCCGACCGGCCCCACCGGCCCGCGCGGCGAACCGAAGGCCACCTGCGTCACCCGCAGCAGCAGCGCGCCGAACGCCAACAGCAGGCCGAACACCAGCGCCAGCGCCAGCAGCGGATCGCGCGCGAAGGTGGAGGAGACGATCAGGAACTCGCTGGTGAACACGCCGAACGGCGGCAGCCCGGCGATCGCCGCGACGCCCGCGACCAGACCCCAGCCGAGCAGCGGGTGGCTCTCGGTCAGTCCGCCGATCTCGGACATCCGCTGCGTGCCCTTCACCTGCGCCACATGGCCCACGGTGAAGAAGATCGCCGACTTGGTCAGGCTGTGCATCGTCATCTGCAACAGCCCGGCGAAATTGCCGAGCGGCCCGGCCATGCCGAAGGAGAACACAATGATCCCCATGTGCTCGATCGAGGAATAGGCGAAAAGCCGCTTGATGTCGCGCCGGCGGTACAGCATGAACGCGGCGAAGATCAGCGACAGCAGCCCGAGCCCGACCATCAGCGGCCCCGGCGCGATCGCTCCCGGACAGGCCGCCATCAGCATCTTGAAGCGCAGCAGCGCATAGAGCGCGACGTTCAGCAGCAACCCCGAGAGCACCGCCGAGATCGGCGTCGGGCCTTCGGCATGCGCGTCCGGCAACCAGGCGTGCATCGGCGCCAGCCCGACCTTGGTGCCGTAGCCGAGCAGCAGGAACACGAAAGCCACATTGAGCAGCGCCGGATCGAAGCCGCGCGCATGCGCCACCAGCACGGTCCATTCCATCGCGCGCAGCCCCTCCCCCACCTCCGGCCGCGCGGCCAGATAGACGAGGATGGTGCCGAACAGCGCCAGCGCGATGCCGACGCTGCCGAGGATGAAGTATTTCCACGCCGCTTCCAGCGCCGCCCGCGTGCGGTAGATGCCGACCATCATCACGGTGGACAGGGTCGCGAGCTCCACCGCCACCCACATCACGCCGATGTCGTTGGCGACCAGCGCCAGGTTCATGCCGAACATCATGACCTGGAACATCGCGTGGTAGAACCGCACGTAGCCGCGCGTGAGCCGCCCGGTCTCGATCTCGTGGCCGATGTAGCTGGCGCTGAACAGGCTCGCGGTGGTACCGACGAAGGTGTTCAGCACGATGAACACCACGTTCAGGTCGTCCACCAGCAGGAACGTCCCCGGCGCCGGGCGGACGAAGAACAGCGACAGGGCGGAGAGGAAGGCCAGCCCGCTCGCCGTGGCATTGACCCGCGCGGACAGGACGTAATCGGACTGCGTCGCCAGGAACGCCGCCGCCAGCAGCGGCACGACCAGGGTGCCGAGCAGACCGATCATCGCCGCTCACCCCGGAATTCGTCGAGCACGCCGAGATCGACGGTGTCGAACCGCTCCCGGATGCGGAACAGGAAGATGCCGATGACGATGAACGCCACCAGGACCGAGAACGCCACGGAAATCTCCACCACCAGCGGCATGCCGCGCGCGCCGGTGGCGGCGAGGCTGATACCGTCGTCGATCGACAGAAACCCGACCACCTGGCTGACTGCGTTGCGCCGCGTCACCATGATGAGCAGCCCGATCAGCACCACCGACAGCGCCAACGCGATATCCTGGCGCGCCACCGGATCGGCCGCCGCGGTTACCGGCAACATCACCTCCAGCGACAGCGCCACCAGCCCCATGCCGGCCAGCATGGTGGGGCCGATGCCGGCGCTCGTCTCGATCTCCCGGTGCAGGCCGAGGCGCACCACGATCCGCCGCAGCGCCCAGGGGATGAAGGCGGCCTTGAAGCCCAGCGCGATCGCCGCGGTGATGAACAGATCGGGCGCGTGCTGCAGATGCGCCTGCCAGGCGACCGAGGCCGACAGGATCAACGCATGCAGCGCCAGCACGTTGATCAGCGTTACCAGCCGATCCTGATACAGCATCGTCAGGCTGGCCAGCACCAGCAGCCCGGCCAGCATATGCGCGACGTCGAAACCGAACCCGCCCATGCGCTACAGCCCCCGCGAGACGAACAGCAGCAGCGTGGCCAGCAGGCCCAGCATCAGCGCGCCACCCAGCAGGTTCGGCACGCGGAACACCCGCATCTTGGCGATCGCGCTCTCGAACGTGCCGAGCAGCGCGCCGGCGACCGCCAGTTTGACCGCATAGGTCGCCACGCCGATCGCGTAGCCGCCGAACCCGGCGCCGCTGGAGGCCAGCCCCACGGGGACGAAGATGCAGCCGATCGCCGAAATCATCAGCAGCAGCTTGAGCGACGAGGCCAGCTCGATCATCGCCAGATGGCGGCCGGAATATTCCAGCACCATCGCCTCGTGCACCATCGTCAGTTCCAGATGCGTGGCCGGATTGTCCACCGGGATGCGCGCGTTCTCCGCCAGGGCGACGATCACGAACGCCACCAGCGCGAGCGCGACCGACACCCGCAGCCCGACCGTGGGCGAGAGCATGAACTGCGCGATGGTGGAAAGCTGGCTCGATCCCGCCAGCACCGCCAGGGAGATGATGATCATCAGCATCGCCGGCTCGGCCAGCGCCGCGATCATCGCCTCCCGCGAGGAGCCGATGCCGCCGAACGCGGTGCCGACATCCATGCCCGCCAGGGTCAGCAGGAACCGCGCCGCGCCAAGCAGGGCGATGATCGCGATCAGGTCGCCGGTCCAGGAGAAGATCAGCCCGGTGGCGAAGGTCGGCACCAGCGACGCCGCGACCCAGGTGAAGGAGAAGATCATGTAGGGCGCGGTGCGGAACAGCCAGGACGCGTTCTCCGCCAGCACCACCTCCTTGCCGAGCAGGCGGCGCAGGTCGCGGTACGGCTGGAACACCGAGGCGCCGCGCCGGCGTTGCAACCGCGCCTTCACCTTGCGCACCCAGCCGGTCAGCAGCGGCGCCGCGACCAGCACGAGCATCATCTCGGCGCCCTGCACCAGACCCTGGACCAGCAGGGAAAGGATCACTGCCACAGCGCGAGCACCAGCAGCAGCGCGATCAGGGCCAGGAACACGAGACTCAGGTAGCGGCGGATGGTCAGGAACTGCAGCTTGTTCAGCACGCCCGCCAGCCGGTCCACGCCGTTCACGACCGGGGCGTAGCCATACTCCCAGATCGGATCGCGCAGCGTCTTCTCGATCCGTGCCGGCGCCGTGTCGCCGGGGGGCGGCAGTGTCACCACCTCATGCGCGCCGAGCAGGCTGCCGGCGAACACGCGCCGCAGCGGCTGGGCGAAACTATCGGCGGTGTATTGCGTCACCGGCGACGGGTTCGGGAAGCCGCAATCCCAGGCCGGCGCGCGGCGCACGGCATGCGAGGCGAAGCGATGGATCGCCGCCACCGTGAGCGAGGTCGCCATCGCCACGAACAGAAAGATCAGCAGCCCGTCGTACGAGCTGCGCGCCGCGCCAACCGGCACGATACTCGCCCAGGGCAGCGTGAGCTGCTCCGGCAGCCGCGCGCCCAGCACAGTGCGCGCCACCGGCGCCAGCGCGTCGATCAGCACGCCCGGCAGGATGCCCCCCAACAGGCAGAGCGCCACGAGCCCGCCCATCGCCGCGCGCATGAACCCATCGACCTCGACCGCATCCGCCGCCGCCGCGCTGCGCGCCCGGCCGAGGAAGGTGATGCCGAACGCCTTCACGAAACACGCCGCCGCCAGCGCAGCGGCCAGCGCCAGCAGCGCGCCGTCCGCCGGCAGCATCACCTTGAAGCCCCATTGCGGCAGGTCGGGACGCAGCAGGATCGCCTGGAACGTCAGCCACTCCGACACGAACCCGTTGAGCGGCGGCAATGCCGAGATCGCCGCGCACCCCACCAGGACAGCAAAACTGGTGAACCGCAGGCGATGGATCAGCCCGCCCAGCTGGTCCATGTCGCGCGTCCCGGTCGCGGTCTGCACCGCGCCGGCGCCCATGAACAGCAGGCTCTTGAACAGCATGTGGTTGAACACGTGCAGCAGCGCCGCGGTCAACGCCAAGGTCGCGCCCACCGGATCGTCGTCGGCGCGGAACGCCAGCGCCAGCCCGAGGCCGATGAACACGATGCCGATGTTCTCGACCGTGGAATAAGCCAGCAGCCGCTTCAGGTCGCGCTGCATCAGCGCATACAGCACGCCGAGCACGGCGGTGGCCCCACCAAGCGCGAGCACGAGCACCGCCTCCCACCACGGCGTGGCGCCGAGCAGATCGAAGGCGATCCGCACGAAGGCATAGATCGCGACCTTGGTCATCACCCCGCTCATCAGCGCCGAGACATGGCTCGGCGCCGCCGGATGCGCCTCCGGCAGCCAGGCATGCAGCGGGATCAGGCCAGCCTTGGCGCCGGCGCCGAACAACGCCAGCGCGAGCGCCAGCGCCGCCGTTCCGCCTGCCGCGTGCGACGCGGCCATCGCGGCGAAACTGTAATCGCCCGCCGGCCCCGCCAGCAGGCCGAACGCCAGCAGCAGCGCAAGGCCGGACAGATTGGCCATTACCAGATACAGAAATCCGGCCCGCATGTTGCGCGGGTCGTGGTGGTGCGCGATCACCAGCGCCCAGGACGCCACCGACATCAGTTCCCACGCGAACAGGAACCCGAACGCGTCGGCCGCCACCACCACCAGGTTCAGCCCGCCCAGGAAGATCGGATAGAAGGGCAATACCCGCTCGGGCGCGGTCTCGTGGCGCCCGTAGCCCAGCCCATACAGGCTGGCCGTGGCGGCGCCGAGATTGACCACGATCAGGAAGAACCCGGCCAGCGCATCGACCCGGAAACGGGCGCCGATCCAGGGCAGGAACAACGGCAGCCGCAGCGTCGCCGCCGGCAGCGCCAGCGCCGCCACCCCCACCCCCACCAGCAACACGCTGATCCCGAGCGAGGCGCCATACACCACCACCCGGCCGTCCGCCGCGCGACAGCGCAGGCCGCCGGCCACCCCGGTCGCCAGCAGCCCCGCGATCGCCAGCAGAACCAGGACCGCCATCAGCCGGCCCGCGCCTTGATGCGCACGCCGCGCCCGCCCTCGCCGCTCGCCGCGCCGTCGCCGAGCAGCACGATCCCGGCCTCCTCCAGCGCACCCGTCAGCTTCATCAGCGAATCGACGTTGCCGCGAATCACACCCTCGCTGGCTTCCATCCGCTGGATCGTGGGCAGCGACAGACCCGACAATTCGGCCAGGCGACGCTGGTCGATCCCCAGCAGGGCACGGGCGGCGCGCATCTGACCGGCGGTGATCATGGCGGGATTAAAGATACGCTGGACCCCAGAAGTCAATGCCCAGACATCAGTTGTTCCGCTTCATACGCTAGTGCGCCGATCCCAACGGAGGTTTCCGTCATCGGCCGCGGAGCCGGCACACTAGCTCGTTGTTTTCAGTGGCCTGCTTATCCCTGACGTTCGCTGCGAAGGGCAGCAAACGTCAGGGGCAGGACACTAGAAACCCGCGCCCCCGCTGCCGCGCCGCCAGCCACAGCAGCCCCGGCCCCATCGCCACCGCCCCGACCAGCCCGCGCTCCACGAGCAGCAGCGCCGGCCCAGGCCCCGCCGCCGCCCCCGACAACGCCCCCGACAACGCCCCTGGCAACGCCCCTGGCAACGCCCCCGACACCGCCCCGGGCAGAACGCCCGGCACGACCCAGGCCAGCGCCGTCCCCGCCACCGCCAGACCCAGCGGCGCCACCCCCGCCCGCAGCAACCCCCAAACCGGCACGCCCAGCCGCCGCGCGCTCCGCCCCAACACATAAGGCGCGGTCGCCGCCTGCGCGGCCAGCCATACCCCCACCGCCGCCAGCGGCCCCGCCGGACGCAGCGCCAGCACCCCAACCACCAGCAGCACCAAACTCGCCACCTGCCCCCGCAGCGCCACCCCCGGCGCCCCCACCGCCACCATCGCCGCCCCCGCCGGAAAGCCCAGGAACAACCAGGCCGCCCACGCCGCCAGCGGCAACGCCGCCCACCCCGCCGCCGCCCAGGCCGGGCCCAGCAACAACCCCACCGCCGGCCCGATCGCCAGAAACACCGCCCCGCACAACGGAAACACCACCAACCCCGATACCGCCAGCGCCCGCTCCATCGCCGCGCGCACCCCCGCCAAATCCGCCTGCCGCGCCGCAACCACCGGCAACACCAGCCGCCACAACGCCGAGGACACCATCTCCCGCACCGAATCCCCCAGACGGAACGCCAGATGCACCACCCCCAGCGTCGCCGGCCCCGCCGTCGCACCCACCAGCAACAAAAACACCCGATACCGCCCATGCAGCACCAACGTGCTGACGGTCAGCGGCACCCCCACCCGCAACAACCGCCGCACCGCACCCCCATCCCACCCCCAGCCCGGCCACCACCCCGCCCCCACCAGCAACACCAGCGCCCCACTCCCCGACGTCACCGCCTGCTGCGCCACCAACGCCCAGGCCCCAGCCCCATGCAGCGCCGCCCAAACCCCCACCGCCGTCCCCAACCCCTGCCCCACCAACGGCCGCGCCGCCAACAACCGATACCGCCGCGCCCTCAACAAC
>JAJZVS010000063.1 GCA_021845555.1 Pseudomonadota bacterium | reverse complement strand
CCGATCGCGAATTCGGACTTCTCCGCCACGCTCATCAAGGCGCGGGCGTACAAGCCGAACGTGCTGCTCAACAACATGGGCGGGCTGGCGCAGATCGACTGCATGAAGCAGTTCGTGCAGTTCGGCATGGCCAAGGAAATGGGCCTCGGCGGCGCGCTGTTCGAGATGGAGGAAGTGCTCGCGGTACCGCCGGTGGCGCAGACCGGTTGGTGGACCTACGAATGGTACTGGAACCAGCCGAAGGTGCCGGAGGTGGTCTCGTTCGTGAAGGACTTCCGTGCGGCGCTGAACAAGACCCCGACCGCCCGTCACTGGTTCGGCTACGTCGCCGTGAATTCGGTGAAGCTGGCCGCCGAGAAGGCCAAGTCGCTGAAGGCCATCGACATGGCGCATGCGCTCGAGGGCATGGAGCTGCCCCCGGACGTGGCGCTGCAGCCGGGCAAGGTGTTCTACCGCGCCGGCGATCACCAGCTGATGCCCAACATCTTCGTGGGCCAGGTGCATCCGCCGCAGGGCGAGGACAACATCTTCACCACCGCGAAGCTGGTTCCCGGCGACACGGTGTGGCCGCTCGCCGATACCGGCTGCCACATGACCTATCCGTCCTGATCCGAGCCGAACTGCCGCCGCGGGCCCTGCGGGTCCGCGGCGGTGTGTCTCCGCCCTGCATCCCAGGCAATTCACCTCATGCTCACGCTTGTTCTGTTCAACCTGACCAACGGGATCATCCTTGGTCTATTCTACGTACTGATGGCGCTCGGGGTCTCGCTGATCCTGAACCTCAGCAACGTGATCAACTTCGCGCACGGCAACTTCCTGGCGCTGGGCGGCTATTTCGCGTTTTCGCTGGCGCCCTATCTCGGCTATTGGGGAGCCTTCATCGTGGCCCCGATCCTGGTCGGGGTGATCGGCGTGATCGTCGAGCAAACGATGATCAAGCGGGTGTATCCGCGCCCGCATGTCTATAGTTTGCTTCTGACCTTCGGCCTGGCGTTCATCATCCAGGACATGTGTCGCACGATCTGGGGCGTGAACGGGCTGCCGCTGTCGATCCCGAACGCGCTCAACAGTCCGCTCTCGAACCAGTTCTTCTTCCTGACCGGCTACCGGATCTTCCTGGTCGCGGTGGTGATCGTGGCGGTGGCGGCGCTGTTCGCCTTCCTGGGGTTCACCCGGGTGGGCACGCGCATCCGGGCGGGCACCTTTGATCTGGATACGGTCTCCGCACTCGGGATCAACATCGGCCTGCTGCGGGCGCTGAATTTCGGCCTGGGCATCGGGCTGGCGGGCCTCGCGGGCGTGCTGGCGGGCGGGCAGATCGGTCTCAATCCGAACATGGGCGACGATCTGGTGCTGCCGAGCTTCATCGCCATCATCATCGGCGGCATCGGCAGCCTGACCGGGACCCTGGTGGGCGGGCTGATCATCGGCATTGCCTCGGCGGTCACCTCGATCTGGTGGTCGGCCGGCAGCGAGGTGATCATCTACATCATGATGGTGATTATCCTGGTGGCGCGGCCACGCGGGATCATGGGTGAAGAAGGGATGATGACATGAGCACGACCACCGCGCCCGGCGCGATGGCCGCGAAGCCAGCCGCTGGCGGCTGGCTGCATCTGGTGGTGATCTGGGCGGTGCTGATCTCCGCGCCGGCCTGGATGGGCTATATCGGCGGCTATGACGCACTGGCCAGCCAGGTGCTGATCTTCGGTCTGGCGGCGATGGGCCTCAATCTGCTGCTCGGCTTCACCGGGGTCATGAGCTTCGGCCACGCCGCCTATTTCGGCCTCGGTGCCTACGGCGCCGGATTCGTGCTGCGCTACTGGGTCCACTCGACGCCGCTGGCGATCCTGTGCGGCATCCTGCTCGGCACTGTGGCTGGCGTGACGTTCGGCGCGCTGATGATGCGGCGGACCGGCATCTACTTCGCGATGCTGACGATCGCTTTTGCCCAGATCTGCTACTACATCGCGTATAGCTGGAACAGCGTCACCGGCGGCTATGACGGGCTGCGCGGGTTCTCGCGCGCGCCGCTGCATCTCGGCTCCTACGTGATCGATATTCGCGGCAACGGCACCCTGTTCTACTATTTCGTCCTGTTCGTCTTCGCGATCTGCACCGGACTGATGGGGCTGCTGCTCCGCTCGCCGCTCGGCCGGACCATGATCGCGCTGCGAGAGAACTCCCAGCGTGCCCGCTTCCTCGGCATCCCGGTCGAGCAGCACGTGTGGATCGCCTTCATCCTGTCCACCTTCTTCACCTCGGTGGCCGGGGCGCTCTATGCGCTGCTCAACAATTTCGCCGACCCGACGGCACTCTACTACGTGATCTCGGGCAATATCGTCATCATGGCGGTGCTCGGCGGCATGCTGAGCTTCTGGGGGCCGCTGCTCGGCGCGGCGGTGTTCGTGGTGCTGGAAAACGAAATCTCGTCGATGACGGTGAACTGGATGAGCTTCATCGGCGTGATCTTCGTCGCCGTTGTGCTGTTCTTCCCGCGCGGTCTGCTCGGCTTCCTGCGGCGGCGGTCAGCATGACCCTGCTCGAAGTTCATGGCGTCACCAAGACGTTCGGCAGTCTGGTCGCCGTCAACAACGTCGATCTGACGGTCGCGCCCGGCGAGCTGCGCGCGATCATCGGCCCGAATGGCGCGGGCAAGACGACGTTCTTCAACCTCATCACCGGGTTCTTCCCACCGAGTTCCGGGCAGATCATGCTGGACGGGAAGGACATCACCCGCGCCACTGCCGTGCAGCGCATCGGCATGGGCATGGCGCGCACCTTCCAGATCACCCAGATCTTCCCCGAACTCACGACGCGGGAGAACATCCAAATTGCGGCGGAAACCGCGATGGGGCTGCGACTGCGACCATGGATCGGCCGCGCCGAAAGGGCCGCGGTGGCGGAGCGGGTGGACGAATCCCTGGTTGCCAGCCGCCTGACCGAACAGGCGAACCGCCTGGTGGGAGAGCTTTCCCACGGCGATCAGCGCTCGGCGGAAATCGCCATGGCGCTTGCGCTCAAGCCGCGCATCCTGCTGCTCGACGAGCCAACCGCCGGCATGGGGGAACAGGAAACCTTCCAGGTCGCCGGGCTGATCCGCCGCCTGCACAAGCACACCGGCTACACGATCATGCTGGTCGAACACGACATGCGCGTGGTGTTCAACCTCGCCGACCGCATCATGGTGCTGACCGAGGGCACCCTGCTGGCGGAAGGCACGCCACAGGAAATCTCCGAAAACCCGGCCGTGCAGGCCGCCTATCTGGGAACCGCCGCATGATCGCGCTGGAGGCCGAAGGGCTCAACACCTTCTATGGCAAGAGCCACATCCTGTACGACGTCGGTCTGAAGGTCGAGGAAGGGAGCATCACCACCCTGCTGGGCCGCAACGGCGCCGGCAAGACGACCACGCTGCGCAGCCTGGTCGGACTCACGCCGGCGCGCAGCGGAAAGGTCACGATCTTCGGCAAGGACACGACTCGCACGCCAACCTACCGAATCGCGCAGATGGGGGTCGGCTACGTGCCCGAGGGCCGCAAGATCTTCGCCCATCTGACGGTGGAGGACAATCTGCGCGTGCCGATGGAACGCCCCGGCCCCTGGACCATCGACCGGGTGTTCAAGACCTTCCCGCGTCTTGCGGAACGCCGGATGAACAAGGGCCGCCAGCTCTCCGGCGGCGAGCAGGAGATGCTCTCGATCGGCCGCGCCCTGCTGCTGAACCCGAAGCTGCTGATTCTGGACGAACCGTCCCAGGGCCTCGCACCGCTGATCGTCCAGGAAGTGTTCAAGATCGTGCAGCAGACCAAGGCGGACGGCATGTCCGTGCTGCTGGTCGAACAGAACGTGCGCGCCAGCCTGGAAATCGCGGATTACGCCTTCGTGCTCGACCACGGCATCATGGGCTGGTCGGGCACCGCAGCGGATCTGATGAAGGACGAGGAACGCATCCAGGAACTCGCCGGCGCCTCGGCCGAGGAATGGAGCTTCGACGACGATCTCTCCGCGCAGGAAGCGGTGGCTTTAAGCCATCAGCCGACTACGGTAGCCTGATCCCCGCCTTTTGCGGGGGAGCGGTGATGAAGACGGTCAGGATCGGCTCCGGCGCCGGGTATTCGGGAGACCGGATCGAACCGGCGGTGGAACTCGCGGAACGCGGCGACATCGCCTATCTCGGCTTCGAATGCCTGGCCGAGCGCACCATCGCGCTCGCCCAGGCCGCCCGCCTCGCGGACCCGGAGGCCGGCTACGATCCGCTGCTGACCGCGCGGATGGAAGCGGTGCTGGCGGCCTGCGTGCAGCGCGGCATCCGCATCATCACCAACATGGGCGCGGCCAATCCCCGCGCCGCGGCGGGGGAGATCGCCCGCGTCGCCCGCCGGCTGAAGCTGCCCGGCCTGAAGATCGCCGCCGTCACCGGCGACGACGTGCTGGCGGACATCACGACCGCCCCGTATCCGCTGATGGAACGGCCGGGCGAGACCACCGCGGCGCTGAACGGGTCGATCGTCTCCGCCAACGCCTATCTCGGCGTGGCGCCGATCGTGGAGGCGCTCGCCGCCGGTGCCAATATCGTCGTTACCGGAAGGGTGGCCGATCCGGCGCTGTTCATGGCCCCGCTCGTGCACGAATTCGGCTGGCGGATGGACGACTGGGCGACGCTCGGCCAGGCCACCGTGATCGGCCACCTGCTGGAATGCGCCGGCCAGATCACCGGCGGGTATTTCGCCGATCCCGGCTACAAGGACGTGGCCGACCTGGCCCGGCTCGGCTTCCCGCTGGCCGAGGTGCGCGCCGACGGCAGCGCGGTGCTGACCAAGGTGGCGGGTTCCGGCGGCACGGTCAGCCTGCGCTCCTGCAAGGAGCAGTTGCTCTACGAGCTGCACGACCCTGCCCGCTACTACCAGCCGGATGTGGTGGCGGATTTCTCCGCCGTCACGCTTGCCGCCGACGGGGCGGATCGGGTTGCGGTGGCGGGCGGCCGCGGTACCCCGCGCACCGGGCAGTTGAAGGTCTCGATCGGCTACCGCGACAGTTTCGTCGGCGAGGGCCAGATCTCCTACGCCGGCGCCGGCGCGCTCGCCCGGGCCAAGCTGGCGCTGGAGATCGTACGCGAACGGCTGCGCCTGACCGGCGTGCGTACCTCCGAACTGCGCTGCGACATCATCGGCGTCGACTCCCTGCACCGCGGCCCCGCCGCCGCGGCACCGGAGCCGCGCGAGGTCCGCATCCGTGTGACCGGGCGCACCGACAGCCTGGCCGAGGCCGCGCGGATCGGCAACGAGGTCGAAACCCTCTACACCAACGGCCCGGCCGGCGGCGGCGGCGCCTGGAAATCCGCCCGCGAGGTGCTGGGCGTGGTGTCCACCCTGATCGCCGAGACGAAGGTCCGCCCGGCGGTTTCCTATCAGGTGAGCTGATGCGACTGCGCGAACTGGCCCATGCCCGCACGGGCGACAAGGGCGACATCTCCTCGATCTCCGTCATCGCCTACGACCCCGGCGATTTCGCCTTCCTGGCCGAGCACGTCACCGCTGAACGGGTAGCGGCGCATTTCGGCGCCAGCGTGCGCGGCACGGTGGAACGCTACGAACTGCCCGGTCTCGGCGCGCTCAATTTCGTCATGCACGCGGCACTGGGCGGCGGCGTCACGCGCTCGCTCGCGCTCGATGCGCACGGCAAAAGCCTGAGCTGCATGCTGCTGGAGATGGACGTCCCGGATACCCAGGCGCCGCCGCGCGGGCCATGACCCTGCCGCGCACGCCCTCGTTGCGCCTGGACGGCAAGCGCGCGCTGGTGACCGGCGCCGGGCGCGGCATCGGCCTCGCCGCCGCCGCCGCGCTGGCGGAAGCCGGCGCCGCCGTCACGCTTACCGCCCGCAGCGGAGCGGAGATCGAAGCCGCAGCCGCCGAACTCCGCGCCGCCGGGCACGCCGCCGCCGCTCTGGTGCTGGACGTGACCGACCAGCCAGCCGTCGCCGCCGCGTTCGCCGCGCGGCCGGCCTTCGACATTCTGGTGAACAACGCCGGCACCAACCGCCCGCGCCCGTTCCTCGACGTCACCGAGGACGACTACGACGCCATCATGGGCCTCAATCTGCGCGCCGCGTTCTTCGTCGCCCAAACGGCGGCGCGGCGAATGGTGGCGGACGGCACGCGCGGGGCGATCCTGCACATCTCCTCGCAGATGGGCCATGTCGGCAGCGCCCGGCGCACGGTCTATTGCGCGTCCAAGCATGGGCTGGAGGGGCTGACGAAGGCGATGGCGATCGACCTCGCCCCGCACGGCATCCGGGTGAACACGATCGGTCCCACCTTCACCGAAACGCCGCTGACCCGCCCGTTCTTCGAGGATGCGGCGTTCCGCGACGACACGCTGCGGCGGATCAAGCTCGGGCGGCTGGGGCAGGTGGAGGACCTGATGGGGGCGGTGGTCTTCCTCGCCTCGGACGCCGCGGCGATGGTGACCGGCACCTCGTTGCTGATCGACGGCGGCTGGACCGCCGAATAGGGAGACTTCGGATGATCCGTGTCGTGAAGCCCGGCCTGTCGGACGCCGAGAAATTCGCCGCCGATCGCGCAGTGCGCGAAACCGTCGAGCATATCCTGGATGACATCGCTGCCCGCGGCGATGTCGCGGTGCGCGAGCTCTCGACCAAATTCGACCATTGGGCGCCGAAGGAGTTCCGCCTGTCGCAGGCCGAGATCGATGCGCTGATCGCCAGCCTGCCGGCGCAAGTGATCGACGACATCACATTCGCCCAGGCCCAGGTGCGCCGCTTCGCCGAGGCCCAGCGCGCCGCGCTGCGCGACATCGAGGTGGAAACCCTGCCCGGCGTGCGCCTCGGCCACAAGAACATCCCCGTCGCCTCGGTTGGCTGCTACGTGCCCGGCGGGCGCTACCCGATGGTAGCCTCGGCGCATATGTCCGTACTGACCGCCAAGGTCGCCGGCGTGCCGCGCATCATCGCCGCCACGCCGCCGCTGAACGGCGTCGCCCCGGCCGCGACCGTCGCCGCCATGGCGCTCGGCGGCGCGGACGAGATCTATCTGATGGGCGGCGTGCAGGCGGTGGCGGCGATGGCGCTCGGCACCGGTTCGATCGCGCCGGTGGATATGCTGGTCGGCCCCGGCAACGCCTATGTCGCCGAGGCCAAGCGGCAGTTGTTCGGCCGGGTCGGCATCGACCTCCTCGCCGGCCCGACCGAGACGCTGATCGTGGCGGACGAGAGCGCCGATGTGGAGATGTGCGCCACCGACCTGCTTGGCCAGGCCGAGCACGGCCCCACCTCGCCGGCGATCCTGCTGACCAGCTCCAAGCGCCTGGCCGAGGGGATCGCGGCCGAGATCGCGCGGCAACTGGAACATCTGCCCACCGCCGCAATCGCCGGCGCCGCCTGGCGCGACTACGGCCAGGTGATCCTGTGCGACACCGACGAAGAACTTTTGTCCGAGGCCGACCGCATCGCGTCGGAGCATGTGCAGATCCTGACCCGCGAGCCGCGCTGGTTCCTCGATCGCATGCGCAACTACGGTGCCCTGTTCCTCGGGCCGGAGACCAACGTCGCCTATGGCGACAAGGTGATCGGGACCAACCACACGCTGCCCACCAAGCGCGCCGCGCGCTATACGGGCGGTCTGTGGGTCGGCAAGTTCCTCAAGACCGTGACCTATCAGCAGGTCACGCCGGAGGCGTCCGCCATGATCGGTGAATACTGCTCCCGTCTGTGCGCGATCGAGAATTTCGCCGGCCATCAGGCGCAGGCGGATCTACGCGTGCGCCGCTACGGCGGGCGCAACCGGTAGTCGCCTCCCCGCTCAGGCCGGCCGGTCGCCCGCCAGGGTGATGCGGTGCATGACGCGCCGGTAGCCATGGTAGTCGTTGATCGGATTGTGCTGCGCGCAACGATTGTCCCAGAACGCCAGCGATCCCGGTTGCCAGCGGAACCGGCAGGTGAGCTCCGGCCGCACCTGGTGCGCGAACAGGAAGTGCAGCAGCGGCGCGCTTTCCTCCTCGGTCATGCCGACGAAGCGCGCGGTGTGGGCGACGTTCACATACAGCGCCGGCCGCCCGGTCTCGGGATGGATGCGCATCACCGGATGCTCGGCCTCCAGCGTCTCGCGCGCCGCCGCCGTGCCGTCCGAGCGCAGCCGGTCCTCCCGCGTGCGCGACACGTCCGCCTTGGCCGAGGTGCTGACCGCGCGCAGCGGGGCCAACAGGCGTTGCATCCCCGCCGACAGCGTCTCCCACGCCAGATACTGGTTGGCGAACAGCGTGTCGCCGCCATAGGGCGGGATCTCGCGCGCGATCAGCAGCGTGCCCATCGGCGGCGTCTGCTGGTAGGTCGTGTCGGCGTGCCAGATGCCGCCGAAATTCACCCGCTCGTGCTCCAGCTTGGCGACCGCGATGATTTCGGGGAAGCCTTCGATCCCCTTCAGGAACGGATATTCCACCGGCGTGCCGAAGCGGCGGGAGAGCGCCAGGAAGCGCTCGGGCGGCAGCTCCTGGTCGCGGAAGAAGATCACCAGATGGTCGAGCAGGGCTTGGCGGATCGCGCGCACCGTCGCCTCCGACAGATCCGCGCCGAGATCGATTCCCAGCAACTCGGCGCCGATGGCGCCGGCCAGCGGCTTGATCTCGAACTCGGTGTTGCGCATGGCCGGCCCTTTCCGCGACGGGGCGGCAAGTCTAGCCCAGCAGCCCGGCGCCGGAGAAGCCGCCGAACACGCCGAGCGCGCAGGTGACGGCGGCAACCGCCAGCACGACCCACAGATACGCTCCGCGCAGCCGGTGCGCCGGCGGCAGCGCCCGGCGCGCGAGCGCGATCAGGAAGCCGAGCACGACCGGCAGCAGCAGCGCGTTCATCACCTGCACGCCGACGTTCAGCGACACCAGATCGGGCCAGAAACCGACGAACACACAGCCGCCCACCACGCAGGCGGTATAGACGCCGTAGAACCAGCGCGCCTGCAACGGGCGGTATTCCAGCGAGCGGCGATAGCCCGCCACCTCCCCCAGCCCCCAGGCGAGCGCCAGGGAGGCGACGATCGCCGCCACCATCCCCGCCCCCAGCACTCCGGCGCCGAACACCGCGTTGCCGATCGCGGTGCCGAGGAACGGCGTCAGCGCCTGCGCCATCTGGCCCACCGTGTTCAGCGAGGCATCGGGCGCGCGTTGCCCGATCGTCGCCGCGCAGGCAATCAGCACCGCCGCCATCACCAACTGCGTGATCACCGCGCCCACCGCGGTGTCCCAGCGGGCGGCGGTGAAATGCTCCGGCCGCAGTTTCTTATCGGCCACCGCCGACTGCTGGTAGAACACCATCCACGGCATGATGACGGCGCCGATATTGGCGGCGACCAGATAGACATACGCCTTGTTTGTGAACGGGATGTCGAAGGTCCCGGCCAGCAGGGCGTGCGGGTCCGGATGCGCCGCCCAGGCGACGAAGAAGAACGCGAATTCGAACAGGCCGACGAAGATCGCCGCCCGCTCCACCCGGCGGTACGACCCGGTCAGCACCACCGCCAGCAGCGCGATCGCGGCGATCGGCAGCGTGATCGCGCGCGACAGGCCATAGAGTTCGCCGACGCCGGCAACGCCGGAGAACTCGGTCAGCAGCGCCCCCACCGTGGCGACGCCGAGGCCGGCGGCCGAGACCCAGGCCCAGGCGGGGCCGAAGGTCTCCCGGATCAGCTCCCCGTGGCCGCGGCCGGTGAAGATGCCGAGCCGGACCGTGAGTTCCTGCACGACATACAGGATCGGGATGAGGAGAAGCTGCAACAGCAGCAGCCGGTAGCCCCACTGCACCCCGCTCTGCCCGGCGGTGATGACGCTGCCGACATCGGTATCGGCCAGCATGACGACGAGGCCGGGGCCAAAGACGGCGAGGAACCGGACCAGGGGGCCGCGCGCGCGGGGGACGATCGGCTGTACGGCCGTTTCCATGTCGGTCTTGGCGTCCTGGGGCACTGGGGAGGGGCGTACCGGGGGTCGTAATTGCGAAGCATTCTCAGTTGGCGGGGCTGGCTTAGCGTGGCGGCAGGGCGCCTGTCAATGACACCCCCGCACCGGCGCGCGGCGATCGCTGGAACCGAGCGCAACCCGTGCCTTGCCCGCGGGAGCGGTGAAGGGAGGGCGTCCGCGGTCCGGCGGGCGCGCCGCAGCGTCGCGGGCGAGTCGCGATCGGGAGGCAGGACCGTGATCTGGTGCAAGCGCCCCCGCGGTAGCGGGGCACAAGCCAATCTCGACCTGGTTCGGGGTCAGCCGACGCCAGGTCGAGATTGCGGGAAACATGGCCGTCGATGCCGCGCCTCGGGGATCAGGCGAGGTCGAAGCGATCGAGGGTCATCACCTTGTTCCATGCCGCCACGAAATCATGGACGAACTTCTTCTGCGCATCCGCGCTCGCGTAAACTTCAGCCAGGGCACGGAGCTCGGAGTTCGAACCGAACACGAGATCGACCCGGGTGCCGGTCCACCTGACGGCGCCGGTCTTGCGATCGCGCCCCTCGAACACGTCCTTGACGTCCGGGACAGCCTGCCACTCCGTGCCCATGTCCAGCAGGTTCACGAAGAAGTCGTTGGTCAGCGCCTCCGGCCGGTGGGTCAGGACGCCGTGCGGGCTCTGCCCGGCATTGGCGTTGAGGACGCGCATGCCGCCCACCAGCACCGTCATCTCGGGTGGTGTCAGGGTCAGCAGCTGGGCCCGATCGACCAGCAAGGCCTCGGCCGATGCGCTGTAGCTTCCCTTGAGGTAGTTGCGGAAGCCATCGGCGATCGGTTCGAGCACGGCGAAGGAGGCCGCGTCGGTCTGCTCCTGCGCGGCGTCCATGCGTCCCGGCGTGAAGGGAACCGTCACGGCGTGGCCGCCCGCCTGCGCCGCCTGCTCGACGCCGGCGCACCCGCCCAGCACGATCAGGTCCGCCAGCGAGACCCGCTTGCCGTCGGACTGGGCGCGGTTGAACCCGTCCCTGATGCGCTCCAGCGTGGCGAGCGCTTGGGCCAGTCGGGCGGGCTGGTTGACCTCCCAATCCTTCTGCGGCGCCAGGCGGAGGCGGGCACCGTTCGCGCCGCCGCGCTTGTCGGAACCACGGAAGGTGGAAGCCGACGCCCAGGCGGTCGATACCAGTTGCGAGACCGACAATCCCGACGCCAGGATCTTGCCCTTCAGCACGGCAATGTCCGCCGCATCGATCAACGGATGATCGACCGCCGGGATGGGATCCTGCCAGATCAGCGCCTCGGCGGGAACGTCGGGACCGAGATAACGCACGCGCGGGCCCATGTCGCGGTGGGTCAGCTTGAACCAGGCGCGGGCGAAGGCGTCGGCGAACTGGTCCGGATGGGCGAGGAAGCGGCGCGAGATCTTTTCGTAGGCGGGATCGAACCGAAGCGACAGGTCCGTGGTCAGCATGGTCGGCGCATGACGCCGGGTCGGGTCGTGGGCGTCCGGAATGCTGCCGGCGCCGGCGCCGTTCTTCGCCGTCCACTGATGCGCGCCTGCCGGGCTTTTGGTCAGCTCCCATTCGTAACCGAACAGGCTCTCGAAGAAGTTGTTGCTCCACTTGGTGGGCGTGGTGGTCCAGGTGACTTCCAGGCCGCTGCCGATCTGATCGCCGCCCTTGCCGCTGCGGAAGCGGCTCTTCCAGCCCAGGCCCTGTTGCTCGATGCCGGCGGCCTCGGGGGGCGGGCCCACCAATGCCGCGTCGCCGGCGCCGTGGGTCTTGCCGAACGTATGCCCGCCGGCGATCAGCGCCACGGTCTCCTCGTCATCCATCGCCATGCGCAAGAAGGTCTCGCGGATATCCCTGGCCGCCGCCAGCGGATCGGGGTTGCCGCCGGGGCCTTCCGGGTTGACGTAGATCAGCCCCATCTGCACTGCCGCCAGCGGATTTTCGAGATCGCGGTCGCCGGAGTAGCGTTTGTCATCGCCGAGCCAGGTGGTCTCCGCACCCCAGTAGGGGCTCTCGTCCGGCTCCCACACGTCGGCCCGCCCGCCGCCGAATCCGAAGGTCTTGAACCCCATCGAGTCCAGCGCGACGTTGCCGGCCAGGATCAAAAGATCGGCCCAGGAGATGTTGCGGCCGTATTTCTGCTTGATCGGCCACAGCAGCCGCCGCGCCTTGTCGAGATTGACGTTGTCCGGCCAGCTGTTGATGGGCGCGAAACGCTGCTGGCCGCTGCCGGCGCCGCCGCGGCCGTCGGCAATGCGGTAGGTGCCGGCGCTGTGCCACGCCATGCGGACGAACAACGGCCCGTAGTGCCCGAAATCCGCCGGCCACCAGTCCTGCGAGTTCGTCATCAGCGCCAGGAGATCCCGCTTCACCGCCGCCAGGTCGAGGCGCTTGAACGCCTCGGCATAGGAAAAGCCCTTATCCATGGGATCGGACAAGGACGCGTTCTGGCGCAAGATGCCGAGGTTGAGTTGGTTCGGCCACCAGTCATGGCGCGACGCGCCAGTGCCGGCGGCGGGATGGAAGGGGCAGGTCGTTCCGTCTGACATGGGGTTCTCCATTGGCGGTTTGAGTCCGACGATCCGGTCCGATCTGGAAGCTGATCCCCGGGTTTATGGCACGCGGCGGGCGGCGGGCGGCGGCGGAGGCCAGACGCGCTGGAGCGGCCGCTGATGTTCATCGTGCTCCGGGCGCTTCCGGATCGGTGACGCCACTACCCTGGACCCTTCTTCGAGTTCGGTCTAATGAATGATTCTCACGAAAACGATCGAACCAGACGATGACGCCCCTGCCCACCCCGCAGCAACTCCGCTTCCTCACCGCGCTTGCCGAGCACGGCCATTTCGGCCGCGCCGCCAGCGCCTGCGCGGTGTCGCAATCCACCCTCTCGGCCGGCATCCTGACGTTGGAAAGCCAGTTGGACGCGGCGATCCTGGAGATC